>DAIRFV010000086.1:0-16200 GCA_036794905.1 Pyrinomonadaceae bacterium
ATGTCATACGCCCACAGCGTCCCGAGGTCGCGGATGTAGAGTCGGCCGTTGGCGATGACCGGGTAGGCGAAAGCCATCTCGGGGAACTGGCCCGCCTGTTTTTTCTTCGGCTGGTTCGGCGGGGTGAAGCGGCCGCGCTCGCGGTAGCCCGCGGGTGCGGCCTCCGCCAGCACGAAGTCGCCGTTCACGAGGTGCAGGTAGAGCAGCCCGTCGGCCGAGGCCACCGAGGCCCAGCCGAAGTTTTCGGCCTTCCACATCACCTTCCCCGTCTTGAACTCCACCGCCAACAACTGCTGCGTCGGCTCCGTGCCGTAGAGGTATTCGCCGACGAGCACCGCCCCGCCGATGCCGTTCGGGAGGCCGCGCGTTAAGTAGACCTGCTCGGCGGCGACGCCGCCCCCCTCCGCCTTCAGCCGGACGAGCGCGCCGCCGACCCCGAGCGCGCCGCAGTAGACGTAATCGTCACGCCCGACGGGCGTGAAGTACTGCGCCGGGCCCTTGGCCGCCTCCTTGTAGCGCCAGAGGAACTGGCCGGTCTTCGCGTCGACGCCGACGACGCCCTTACTCAGGAGTTGCACGTACTGCCTGCGCCCGCCGCCCTGCACGGCAATCGCCGACGCGTAGCCCGCCGGGTCGCCGCCCGGTATCGCAGACTTCCAGACCAGCGCGCCCGTCTTCTTGTTGAGCGCCAGCATCGTGGCCTCGGCGCCGCCGGGGGTGACGACGACGAGGTCGCCGTCAACCAGCGGCGACTCCGCGTAGGCCCACTCGCCCGGCTGGCCCCCGAACTCCCTGCGGACGTTCTTCTGCCAACGAATCTTGCCGCCCTTCACTTCGAGGCATGCGAGGTCGCCGTCCGAGCCGAGCGCGTAGAGGAGGTCTCCGTCCAGGGTCGGCGTGGAGCGCGCCTTCGCGTAGGGCGGGTTCTGGTCGGGGTTGCCGACGTTGCCGACGCGCGTCGTCCAGACCGGTTTCCCGTCCGCGATCGAGAGCGCCTGCACGAACTCGTTATCCATCCCGCGGTTGCTCATCAGGTAGATGCGCGAGCCCGCGACCACCGGGGTCGAATAGCCGTCCCCGATGTCGTTCACCTGCCAGAGCAGTCGGGGCCCGCCCGCCGGCCACTGCTTCAGGAGGCCGCCCTCCCTCGAAGTCCCGTCGCGCTCGGGGCCGCGCCACTGGGGCCAGTCGGCGGCCGAGACGGTCGTCCCGGCCGCCCCCCCGAAGGACACGGCCAGGAGGCACAAACAGAGCGCCGCGGCGGCGGTTAGAAGTCTCAACATCATCGTCTTCTCCTTCCGACTATCGTCTACGCCTTCCGTCCCGTTCCCTCCCCTTTGACATAACGCTTTCGACTCGAAGGCTCAGTCGTGGCGCAGCGCCACGAGCGGGTTGACGCGCGCCGCGCGGCGCGCAGGGATGTAACAGGCCAGCAGCGCGACGACGGCCAGCAGCGCCGGCACGCCGACGAAGGTGACCACGTCGGTCGTGCCTATCCCCAGCAGCAGACTCCCCAGCGCGCGCGTCAGCACGAACGCGACCGCCAGCCCCAGCACGACGCCGATCAGAGCCATCCGCATCCCCTGACTCACGACCAGCCGCACCACGTCGCGCAGCGCCGCGCCGAGCGCCATCCGGATGCCGATCTCGCGCGTGCGCTGGCTGACCGTGTACGTCATCACGCTGTAGAGCCCCATCGTCGCCAGCACCAGCGCCAGCACCCCGAACGTCGTCGCCATCCCCGCCGCCACGCGCGGCCCCCAGTACGCCAGCGACAAATTCTGCTCCGCCGTCATCACGCCGAACACCGGCAGCCGCGCGTCCATCTGCGCGACCTCGCGGCGCGCGCCCTCGATCAGACCTTGTAAGTCGGCGCCCTGTTGCGCCCCGACCAGCAGCGTCATCCGCGCGCGCGGGTGCTGGTAGACGGGCAGGAACATGTACGTCTGCGTGTCGTTGTAGAGCGACTCGTAGTGACCGTCCCTCGCGATGCCGACGATCTCCATCAGCGGCGTGCCCTGCGCGAAGCGGAAGCGTTGGCCCAACGCCTCCCCCTCGCCGCCGTAGAATTTTCGGGCGAACGACTGGTTGACGACGACGACGCGGGGCGCGTCCGCCGTGTCGCGGTCGGTGAAGTCGCGCCCGCGCACCAGGGGCATCCGCAGGGTCTCGAAATACTTCGGCGTCACCAGACTGCACTCGGAGTTGAGGCCCTGGTTCGGCGGCGGGTCGCCCTCGCCCTCCTTCACGACGGGGCCGCGCGACTGGCGGCTGTCCATGAGCGGCATCTCGCTGGCGAGCGCGGCCGTCCGCACGCCGGGCAGCGCCTCGACGCGCCGCTGGAGTTCGGGGAAGAAACGCAGCGCGGCCTCCTGCTCGTAGCCCAGCAGGTCGAGGTTAATCATCATCGTGACGAGGTTGTCCGTCCGGAAGCCCGGGTCAACTTCGGCGGCCTTGCCGAGGCTGCGGATGAAGAGCCCCGCGCAGATCAGCACGACGAGGGAGATCGTGACCTGCGCGACCACCAGCGCGCCGCGCAGGTTCCAGCGGCGGCGGCCGTGGCTCGGCCTCACCACGCCGCCCTTGATGACGGTGACGAGGTCGGTCCGCGAGGCCAGGAGGGCCGGCGCCAGTCCGAACATCACGCCCGTCAGCAGCGAGATGGCCAGCATCCACTTCAACACGTAGCCGTCCGGCGCGAGGTCGAAGTTGGCCGGGTACGGAACCGGCGGGAAAGAGGCTTGCGCCCACCCCGCCCCGAGGTACGCCAGCGCCCAGCCCAGCAGGCCGCCCACCAGCGCCAGCAGCAGACTCTCCGTCAGCAGTTGCCGCACGATGCGCCCGCGGCTCGCGCCGATGGCCAGTCGAATCCCGATCTCCCGCGCGCGCGTCGCGGCGCGCGCCAGCATCAGGTTCGCCACGTTGGCGCAGGCCAGCAGCAGCACCAGACCCGACACGCACAAGGCCAGCACCCCGCCGTACCTCATGACCCTCGTCGCGCCCTCGTAACGCCCGTCCAACTCCGTCCTGAGCTGAATTCGGGTGTCGCCGTTATTCGCCGGGTAGAGCTGCGCCAGGTTGTCGGCCACGAGGTTCAAGTCCGCCTGCGCCTGCTCCATCGTCACGCCGGGCTTCAACCGCCCGTAGACGTTGACCGACTCGTAGCCGCGGTCGGTCTTCCACTCGGGGCGGCGGCTGAACTTCTGCGCCATCATCAAGGGCACCCAGTACCCCTGCCGGAAGTAGAAGACCGAGCCGAGGAACGACTCGGGCATGACGCCGACGACGGTGAACGCCGTGCCGTTGAGGTAGACCGTCCGGCCCACGATGGCCGGGTCTGCGCCGAAGCGCTGCTGCCACGAGTAGTGGCTCAGCACCACGACGGGGTGCGTGTTCGGCGTGCGGTCTTCCTCGGGCAGGAAGCCGCGGCCGAGTATCGGCTTGACGCCCATCACGTCGAAGTAGTTGCCGCTGACGAGTTCGCCCCAGACGACCTCGGCCCGCTCGCCGCCGTCGGCGCGCCCCTCGCCCGCGCTCACGCCGGCCGCGGCCCACGTGAACGCGCAGAGGTCTGTGAAGCTCTGGTTCTGCTCGCGCACGTCCACGTAGTTCGCGTAGGAGAAGCGATCCCAGACCTGCGCGTCCGTCTTCCTCCCCCAGTACGGCGCCAGCAACTCCTCCGGCCTGTCCGCGGAGAGCGGCCGCAGGATGAAGCCGTTGACCGCGCTCAGGATGGCCGTGTTCACGCCGATGCCGAGCCCCAGCGTCAGCACGGCGACCAGAGTGAAGCCGGGCTGTTTCGCCAGCATCCGCACGCCGTAGCGCAGGTCGCGCAGCAGGTCGCTCACCCAGCGCGTCCCGCGCGCGTCGCGGCACATCTCCTTCACCTGCTCCGGGCCGCCGAGGGCGATGTGCGCGCGCCGCCGCGCCTCGCGGGGGCTGTGCCCCTGCGCGATCAGGTCGCTCGTGTGCTGCTCAAGGTGAAAGCTCAGTTCCCTTTCGAGTTCCTCGTCGAGCTTTCTTCGGCGGAACAGACGCTGCCACCACGTCATGGGGTTTCTCCTTCAGAGAGTTTGAGGCTCAGGCTTGGGCCGGGTCGGGCATCATGCTTCGGACAGGTTGAGGATCAGGCTGACGGCCTCGGCCAACCGCTCCCAGCCCGCGGCCTCGGTTTCGAGTTGGGCGCGCCCTTTGCGCGTCAGGTGGTAGAACTTGGCCTCGCGCCCGGTCTCGGTCGCCTTCCAGTCGGCGGCCAGCAGCCCGCGGTTCTCCAGGCGGTGCAGCGCCGGGTAGAGCGAGCCCTGCGGCACCTGCACCACGCCGCGCGACGCCTGGTCGAGGCGCTGCGCAATCGCGTACCCGTGCACGGGCCCGAGCGCGACCACTTTCATAATCAACAGGTCTAGAGTGCCCTGCGGCAAGTCCGATTTCGTCGGGGTCATCTACGATACCTCCGACTTCTACATATAACACCCGCACATGTAGAAGCGCAAGGTATATGTTACGACCCGGCCCCGAGAAAGTTCTTGAAAAAAACGGCCGGACTTTTTCGCCCGCCCGCGTGTAAGGTGAGGCGCCCGACAGCCCCGCCGTTGCCGCTGTAAGTTTTCCTGCGGGGCGTGGCTTAGGCCTGGTCGTTGACTTGGAACCCGGAGAGGAATAATGTACGGGGCGCTCCGGTTCTTTACTCCCATTAGCTTCAAACTATTTAAGCTTTACCCACTCAGGCCGTTCGTCTAGTTGCTATCTTCGGTGCCCTCTCGCGGCGTACCGGCGCGGCCGAGCCGGGTACGGGCCGTAACTCTCACTCAAGCTCGCGGGTTCGTTGACAAGGAGCGTAACCGATGTCTCGTCGCATAAAGCTCTGGGTGCTCGCCTGCCTGCTCCTCGGCGTGCTGGTGCTCTGCGCGCTGCCCCATCTGCTCGACGCCTCGCGTGCCGCCGCGGCCGCAGGCAGGCCCGCCCCGGCGGGCGGCGCGGGCGCGCAGCAGCCGGCCGCCGCGCCGGACGAGTGCCGGAACGTCCCGCCGCTGCCGCTGCCGAGTACATTCCTGCCCGCACGCCTGCCGCAGTTTCAGGAACAGCTCGCGCGGTTCCTCCAGTGCCGGCAGTACACGAAGCTCGGCTGGGCGGAGGACAAGCGGGTGCGCGACACGGGGCCGTACGTCAGCGGGGCCTCTTACGGCGTCCACCCGGCGGTGAAAATCTACTACTCGCCGGAGGTCTTCCGCTGGCTGAAAGACAAGCGGAAGGGCGTCATCCCCGACGGCGCCATGATCGTCAAGGAGCAGTACCCGACGCCCGCCGGGCGGTACCGCTTCAACGCGCCGCCGCCGGTCGCGGACTGGACGATCATGATTAAGGACGCGAAGGGCTCGGCCGACGGCTGGTACTGGGCCGAGATTTGGGACAAGCAGTGCGCGGACAACAACGACCCGCCCTTCGCCGTGCGCAACGCGGGCTTCGGCCTCTACTGCGTGCGCTGCCACTCGACGGCCGAGCGGGAGCTGACCTTCAGCGCCCTGTCGAACATCAAAGACCAGCCGGGCGAGCCGCTGACCTACTACGACGACAACTCCTGGTTCTACGCCGCGACGCCGACGCCGAGCCCGACGCCGACCCCGCCGCCCCCGTGCAGGGAGACCGGCGGCCACACCGACTTCGACCCGCCCGTGCGCCACGACCCCGGCAAGAGCGACGAGGAGGAGCAGCAGGAGCAGGTTAAGCTGGCGCTGGCGGCGCCCGCCCCCGCCATGACGCCGGACCCGAAGTTCGTCGCCTTCTACAACTCGATTAAGCCCGTGAACGACCCGCAGAAGTTGCCGGGCGAATCTTACGACCACGTCTGGGCGCGGCCGGCCGCGCCCGGCAAGCAGACGACGAACCTCTTCCTCACCTCGGACTCGTGCATGGGCTGCCACAGCGCCATCACCTACGGCGGCAACCCGATGCTCTACGAGGAGACGACGCAGGTGGACGGCAAGACCAGGACGCTGGCGATGAACGTCTCGCCCTTCGCGGAGTGGCGCTGGTCGCCGATGGGGCTCGCCGGGCGCGACCCCATCTTCTACGCGCAGCTCGACAGCGAGATCGCCTACCTCAAGACGCGGCCGGACGCAGACGAGATGGTCAAGATGGTCACCAACACCTGCTTCAAGTGCCACGGCGTGATGGGCAAGCGCACCCTCGACGCAGACCACGGCGGCGTCGATAAGGGCGACTTCAAACGCGAGTTCGTCTACATCACCGACGAGAACGACCCCAACTTCAAGTACGGCGCGCTGGCGCGCGACGGCATCAGCTGCATGTCCTGCCACCGCATCGTCGAAGACAAGGCGCCGCCGGGCGTCCCGCCGCTCAAGCACTTCCTTGAGAAGGCCATCACCGGCGAGTTCTCGGTGGGGAAGCCCGACGAGCTGTACGGCCCGTTCAAGGACGACGAGATCGTCACCGACCCGATGAACAACGCGCTCGGCATCAAGCCGAAGCACGACCCTTACATCAAGAGCGCCCGGATGTGCGGCAGTTGCCACACCATCAACCTGCCGGTCGTGGACTGGAAGGAGCCGGTACGGCGCGGCACCGCCGCCGAGGGACCGCGCCCCTCGACGCACAGCAGCCTCGAACAGTTGACCTACCTGGAGTGGCTCAACAGCGGTTACCAGAACGAGTTCAACGGCGGCCCGAAGGCGCAGACCTGTCAGGACTGCCACATGCGCCCGAGCTACAGCAACGCGAAGGGCACGCTCGAAGTGCCGCTCATCCGGCAGCCCATCGCCGCCATCGAGGACGACCGCTACCCCGCGACCGAGGGGCGCCTGCCGCCCGAGAAGACGCACGTCCGCCTGCGCGAGAGCGGCTACGCGCGCCACCAGCTACAGGGCCTGAACATCCCCCTGCTTGAGATGTTCCGGCAGTACATGGAGAAGGGCTACGCGAACGGCGCGAACCTTCTGTCGAACCCCGTCCTCGGCGTGCGCCAGAACGACTACATGCAGACGGTCGCCGACAACCTGCCGAACGCCATCGACGCCATGGTCGAGCAGGCGGCGTCCTCGACCGCCGAGGTCAGCCTCGCGCCCATCGTCCTCGGCTTCCGGAAGCTGACGGCCGACGTGCTCGTCACGAACAAGACCGGCCACCGCTTCCCGAGCGGCGTCGGCTTCCGCCGCGGCTTCATCGAGCTGAAAGTGGTGGACACAGGCGGCGGGCGGGAGCAGACCATCTGGTGCTCGGGCTGTACGGATAGCTTAGGCGTTATCACGAACGGCGACGGCGGCCCGCCCCTGCCGTCGGAACTCTTCGACAAGTACCAGCCGCGGCAGAGGCCGGAGCGGAGCGACTACCCGGAGCAGTGCAGGAACGTCGTGCAGCAGCAATACCAGCCGCACTTCTGGGGCGCGCGCTACCCCATCACGCGGCAGAACCAGGCGCAGATTTACGAGGAGATCGACCTCAACGCGGACTGCGAAGTCACGAGCAGCTTCATCCGGCGCGACTTCGTGATTAAGGACAACCGCCTGCTGCCGCTCGGCTGGACGGCCAAAGGGCCGCTCGGGCCGGACGGCAAGCCCGTCATCCCGGATGAGTTTCTGGAGCCGACGCACGCGGAGAAGGTCTGGGGCGACCCGCGCTACACGGACGGCAGCGGGACGAATCTGGTGCGGTACGAGCTGTTGCTGCCGGCGGGCGTTGACCCGAAGAACTTGAGGGTGACCGCGACGCTCTACTACCAGAGCATCCCGCCGCACTACCTCCACGACCGCTTCACGCAGGCCCCGGACTACCCGGCCACGCGGCGGCTCTACTACCTGACCTCCAACCTCCGCACGCAGGGCACGCCGATGGAGAACTGGAAGGTCAAGGTCGTCGCGGCCAGCCGGACGGCCGCCCAGTAAGTCGTCATTGAAGTGAAGCCCGGGGAGAAGGCCGAAAATGTCTGTCCAAGCGATGCTCCGGAGACTGCTCATCCTGTCCGTCCTCGCCTGCGCGCCGGCGCTCGACGCCTCCGGTCAGGGCCGCGCGCGCGCCGAGCCGCTGCCGAAGCTGCCGACGGTGCGCGAGCAGTTGGAGACGCGCGAGCGCTGGCTCAAGACGAGGCTTGAGACCCTCCTGCTGCCGATGATGCGCCGGCACAAGGTGGACATGTGGATCGTCACCAACGAGGAGTTCCACCCCGACCCCGTCGTGCCCCACGTCGCCCCGCCCATCCCGTACCAGGGCCGCCGCGACTTCTTCATCTTCTCCGACCGCGGCACCGAGCGTCTGGAGCGCGTCGCCGTCGTGCGCTACCCCGAAGAGCGTCTGAGGCGCTTCTTCGAGGTCTTGAACCCGCCCGGCCGCGAGACGGCCGCCGCCCTGCGCAAACTCGTCGAGGAGCGCAAGCCGAAGGCCATCGCCCTCAACATCGGCGGCGCGCGCGGCGCGACGGGGAGCGTCACCTACGACGCGCACAAGTTCCTCGCCGAAGCCCTCGGGCCGGAGTACGCGGCCCGTTTCGTCCCGGCCGCGCCCCTCGTCGTCGAGTACATGGACACACGGCTGCCCGAGGAGTTGGAGCACTACCGCACCGCCGTCCAGATCACCGACATCCTGACGCGGCGCGCCTTCTCCGACGAGGTCATCACGCCCGGCCAGACCACGGTCGGCGACGTGCGCTGGTGGTTCCTGCAACAGGTCAACGACCTCGGCCTCGACGTCTGGTTCCACCCCGACATCCGCGTCCAGCGCCGCAGCCAGGAGGCCGGCAAGACGCAGCAGTTCCTGAGCGTCGCCGACGAGGCGTTGGTGCTCGAACGCGGCGACGTGATTCACATCGACTGCGGGATCAACTACCTGGGACTGAGCACCGACTGGCAGAAGATGGCCTACATCCTCCGCCCCGGCGAGCGGGACGCCCCCGAGGGTCTGAGGCGCGCTCTGGCGAACACCAACCGCTTACAGGACGCGCTCTTCAGACACATCAGGGCGGGCGCCTACGGGCACGAGGTCTACGACGCGACGATGGCCGACATGAAGCGCGAGGGGATAGAGGCCATGATCTACTCGCACTCGGTCGGCACACAGGGCCACGCCCTCGGCGCGAGCATCGACTTCCGGCGCCCGCCGGCCGGCGCGCCTGCGGAGCCGCCGTTCCGCGAAGGCTCCTACACCGCCATCGAGCTGAACACGAGCACGCCCGTCCCGGAGTGGGGCGGGCAGAAGGTCACCATCATGATGGAGGACGACGCCTACCTGACCGCGCAGGGGATGCGCTGGTTCCGCCCGCGCCAGACGAGCTTCTACCTCATCAGGTGATGAGGTGTGAATGGGCAGAAGTTAACCACCGCGGACCCGGAGGCATCGCGCTTGCATCGCGCTCGCCCCGAGAGGCTTCAACGTTACAAGGCGGGCCCGGGGCCGACTCCGCCTGCGAGCCCTTCGAGAATCAGGCGCTTCAAATCGTCCAGCGTCCGGCACGCGTTGATCGAGTCCGCGCCGGCCAGCACCTTCAGTTGGTCGCCGTCCCGCGTGAAGACCGCCGGCAGCCCGACGCCCTTCACGCCGTAGCGCGCCGCCAACTCGTCGGCGTGCAGGAACTCAAGCGGACGGCCGAGCCCGCCGAGAAATTCCTTCCACTCGCCGCGCATCTGGACGGCCCCGTACGTGAGCGCGCAGAGGTTGCACGCGTACGTGCGCGGCGAAAAGATTTTGTGCGCCGCGTCGGACAGCGTGTTGAAGACCCCGCTGTCCGCGTTGTAGACGAAGACCAGCGCCGGTGCCGTCCCCTCCGAGCCTCCCACCTTCACCCCTCGCGCAGCTAAATTTTAAGAGGATTGTCTGCGCCAAAATTCTAGTGCCCGCGGGACGAAAGTTCAACAAAGCCCGGCGCCGCGCCTTTTTCCCGCCGCCTTCTTCGCCGCCCGTGTTAATAATGTGCGCATGGGCGGAGTGCTTGTGGCGTTGATGCCGGGGCCGGGCGAGCCGGTCGAGTTGCGCGAGGTCGCGGAGCCGGAGTTGGAGCCGGACTCGGCGCTGCTCGCCGTCGAGCTGAGCGAGGTCTGCGGGACGGACGTGCACTTGCAGCAGGGGCGGCTCGCGGGCGTGCCGTACCCGCTCGTCCCCGGCCACGTCTCGGTCGGCCGGCTCGAAAAGATTCGCGGCCGGCTCTTCGACGTGGAGGGGCGCGAGTTCCGCGAGGGCGACCGCGTCACCTTCCTCGACGTGCACCGCACCTGCCACGCCTGCTGGCACTGCCTCGTCGCGAAGGCTTCGACGCGCTGCCCCGCGCGCAAGGTCTACGGCATCACCTACGGTCTCGCGGACACGCTGGCCGGCGGGTGGGCCGAGAAAATTTATTTGAAGCCCGAGACGCGCTGCATCCCGCTTGCGGGCGTGGACGCCGCGCGCTTCATGGCCGGCGGCTGCGCGCTCCCGACCGCGCTCCACGCCGTCGAGCGCGCGGACATCCCCATCGGCTCCACGGTGCTCGTCCTCGGCTCCGGCCCGGTCGGGCTCTCGGCCGTCGCGCTGTCGCTGATGCGCGGCGCCTCGCGCGTCCTCTGCACGGGCGCCCCGGCGCAAAGGCTGGCGGCCGCGCGCGACATGGGCGCCGCGGCCACGCTCGACGTGACCCTGCACACAACCGGGGAGCGCGCCGCGTGGGTCTTAAACGAGACGGAGGGGCGCGGCGCCGACGTGTGCATCGAGGCGACGGGCGCGCCCGGCGCGGTCGTCGAGGCGATGCGCTACGCGCGCGACGCCGGGATAGTGGTCGTCGTCGGGCAGTACACGGATCACGGCGAGGTCGCCTTCAACCCGCACCAAGACCTCAACCGCAAGCACCTCGACGTGCGCGGCTGCTGGGGCTCGGACTTCTCACACTTCTTCCGCGGCGCGCGGCTGATGGCCGACGCGGAGCGCTCCGCCCCCTGGTCGCGGCTCGAACTGGAGACGTACCCGCTCGCGCGCGCGGCCGAGGCGCTCGCGGCCGTCGCCTCTTCGCGCGTCGTCAAGGCGCTCATCGACCCGCGCGCCTGAAGAGCAGTTAACATTCGGACGGGCACGCGTTGATTTAACCACAGAGGCACAGAGGCACAGCTTGTTGAGGCTATCTCTTCAAGCCGTGCCTCTGTGTCTCTGTGGTAACCCTTTCCCCGAAAGGCCGCTTCGATTGTTCGCGCCGCCAACAAACGCGCCCCCCGCGCCGCCAACAAAAACATTGACGTTTACCAGACCCGGTGTTACTTTACCGACCGTTCGGTAGCCATTCGCCCAAGTCTCGGGCACAAGGTCAATTCCCTTTAGGTTTCTTTAAGGCTCGTCGCCGCCGCCCGCCCTCGCCCGAACCCCGCGCACGGGGTCTTGGCTGCCCGACCGTCAACACTTCGCTGCAAGGAGATTAACTGCTATGAGAAGCCTGACTCAGTTCTGCCTGGCGGCCTGCCTCGTGCTCGCCGCCGGAGTCTCCCCGGCGTTCTCGCAGGCGTCGAGCTCGACCGCGGAGCTGCGCGGACAGGTCACCGACTCGGCGGGCGCGGCCGTCCCCAACGCCACCGTCACCATCACCGACCTCAGCAAGGGCACGAGCCGCACGTCCACCACCGACGAAGAGGGCAACTACGTCTTCCTCAACCTGCTGCCCAGCTCCTACGAGCTGAAGGTCGCGGCGGCCTCGGGCGGGTTCGCGCCCGGCTCGACGCGCGTCGAGCTGACGGTCGGCCAGCAGGCCAACCTCCCCTTCCAGCTCGGGGCGCAGGGCATCACGGAGACCATCGACGTGGTGGCCGGCGGCGAGGTCGTGGACACGGATCGCACGCAGCAGTCCTCGGTCATCGGCGTCAACCAGATCACGAACCTCCCCATCAGCCGCCGCAACTACCTCGACTACGCGCTGCTCACGCCGGGCGTCTCGGACGCCGACAACATCGCCGACGCCTCGGACTTCCGCGTCGCGCAGACGCCCAACTCCGGGCTCTCCTTCGGCGGCAACAACGGCCGCGGCAACCTCGTCGCCGTGGACGGCGGCAGCACCAACACCGTCTCGGGCGGCGTCGAGGCGACCATCGCGCAGGAGGGCGTGCAGGAGTTCCAGGTCTTGCGCAACTCTTACAACGCCGAGTTCGGCGGCTCCTCCGGCGGCATCGTCAACATCGTCTCCAAGTCGGGCTCGAACCGCTACCACGGCAGCGTCTTCGGCCTCTTCCGCGACGAGCGCTTCGACGCGCGCAACCCCTTCGACTTCAACCCGACCACGAAGTCGCCCTTCAGCCGGCAGCAGTTCGGCGGCAGCCTGGGCGGCCCCATCAAGTCCGACAAGACCTTCTTCTTCACCTCGCTCGAACGCTTCACGCAGGACGAGACGACCTTCGTCAACCTCCTCAACACGAGCAACATCTTCCAGACGACCGCCTCGCAGGAGCAGCTCTTCAACGCCCTGACGGGGACGCCGTTCGCGCCGCTCGCCACCTCCCTGCGCGCCACGCTGACGACGACCCCGGCCAACTTCCCGCGCACGATCAATCTGTTCACGAACGCCTCGGGGCAGTTCCCCTTCGAGTCGAGCCAGACCACCTTCGGCGCGCGCCTCGACCACAACTTCAGCGAGCGCGACTCGGCCTACATCCGCTTCAGCCTCAACGACTCGAAGTTCGAGAACCAGGCGGCCGGCGCCCTGACGGCCGTCTCGCGCGGCCGCACGCTCGACACCTTCAACGGCGGCGTGCTCGCCTCCCACAACCACCAGTTCGGCGCCACGACCTTCAACGAGCTGAAGCTCCAGTGGCGCTACCTCGACTTCGACGTGATCCCGAACGACGGGGTCGGCCCCGAGTTCAACATCGAGGGCTTCGGCTTCTTCGGGCGCGACATCTTCCTGCCGTCGCACACCATCCAGCGCGACTACGACATCATCGACAACGTCTCGCACGTGACGGGGGCGCACACCCTGAAGTTCGGCGGCTCGTTCCAGGCGTCGGACGTGTCTTCGGGGAACGAGACCTTCTTCGGCGGGCGCTTCAACTTCGGCCCCAACATCCCGCTCGCCAACCTCATCCCGGCCGCGACGCTGACGAGCCTCCGCACGTTTTTGACGGCGAGCAACCCGGCGCTCCTGCCGAACCTCGCCACGCCGATCAACGCCCTTCAGTCGTTCAACCTCAACCTACCCATCGTCTACCAGCAGGGCTTCGGGAGCCCCGAGGTCAACTCGTACACGTACCGCTACGCGCTCTTCGGGCAGGACACGTGGAAGGTGCGGCCGAACCTGACGCTCAACTACGGCCTGCGCTACTCCATCAGCGACGAGCCGTTCTACATGCCGCTCGACAAGAACGACTTCCAGCCGCGCGCGGGCTTCTCGTGGTCGCCCTTCGCCAACGGCAGGACGGTCGTCCGCGGCGGCGCCGGCATCTTCGCCGGCTACACCATCTACTCGGTCGCCAACGTCACGAAGACCCTGAGCGGCATCCCCGACGACCCGATCAACATCGTGCTCGCCACGGCCACCTCGGCGCCGCTCGGCGTCCCCACCTCGTTCACCATCTACGGGACGCTGCTCGCGCAGGGCGTCATCGGCAACCGCACGATCACGGCCGCCGACCTCGCGCAGTTCGGCATCACGCCGCGCCCGGGCGCGCCGCTCGAAGTCCGCTTCCGCGTCGAGCCGCACTACGAGACGCCGACCACCTACCAGGCGAGCGCGGGCCTCCAGCAGGACGTGGGGCGCGGCATCTCGCTCGAACTCAGCTACCTCTTCACGCGCGGCCTGCACCTGACGCGCAACCGCGACATCAACCAGTTCAAGTCTTCGCTCGTCGTCGCGGGCACGGGCGAGCCCTGCTTCTTCCGCCTCGGCGCGAACCCCGCGACCTGCACGGGGACGGCGACCAGCAGCGACTTCATCAACCCGCTCCGGCTCCAGGACAACGTCTACGAGTCGTCGGCCAACTCGTTCTACCACGCGGCGACCATCTCGGTGCAGCGCCGCTTCGCCAACCACTTCAGCCTCAACGCGCACTACACCTTCGCCAAGTCCATCGACGAGGTGACGGACTTCAACAGCGACTGGTCGGCGGAGAACCCCTTGAACGTCCGGCTCGACCGCGCGGTCTCGGCCTTCGACCAGCGCCACCGCGCCGTCTTCAGCGGCGTCTTCTCCAGCCCCCTCGACGGCGACTCGGCGGTGGACAAAATCTTCGGCGACTGGGTCTTCTCGCCCATCTTCATCGCGGGCTCCGGGCGGCCGTTCAACCTGCTCCTGGGGTTCGACGCCAACAACGACGGCCGCTCGCAGTCCGACCGCCCGTTCACGCTGGGGCGCAACACGGGGTTGGGCGAGCCCTTCTACAGCTTCGACGCGCGGCTGGCGCGCCGCTTCCACTTCGACGAGGACAAGTTCCTTGAGCTGACGTTCGAGGGCTTCAACCTCTTCAACCGGACGAACCTCGCGGGCATCAACAACGTCGTCGGGAGCCTGCCCGCCGACCAGCTCCGCGCGCTCGCCTCGACGCGCGCGCGCGGCCGGCGCACCGCCGCGCCGACCGAGCCGCTCGGCTTCACCTCGGCCGCCAACCCGCGGCAGTTGCAGTTCGGCCTCAGGTTCAACTTTTAAGAGTTAACCGCAGAGACACGGAGACACAGCTTTGAAGACATAAGTCATCGGGCTGTGTCTCCGTGTCTCTGCGGTTAATTTATTCTCTGCTACACTCGACACGCATGCCGCCACCTTCGGTAGAGTTCAGACGCCGCCTCCGCTGGGCCGACGCGGACGCGGCCGGCCGCCTCCACTTCCCGCGCATCTTCGAGATCGTCGAGGAGGCCGAGGGCGAGCTGCTGCGCGGACTGGGACGCCCGCTCGACCTGCGCGAGCGCACCTACGACTTCCCGCGCGTCCACCTCGAATGCCAGTTCAAGCGCATCCTCGAACTCGACGCGCCGTTTCGCCTGCTCTTCACGGTCGGCCGGCTCGGCCGCACCTCGATACGCTACGACTACAGGGTCTTCGACGCGTCCGAACAACTCGCCGTCGAAGGCACGATGACGGTCGTCGTCATGCAGCACGGCGCGCCGACCGAGATACCGCCGGCCCTCCGCGCCGCTTTGGAAGGGAGTGAATAGAAAGTAGGCAGTAGGCAGTAGGCAGTTAAAACCCTTGTTGCCTTGAACCCTGATTTAATCTTTCCACACACCCAACGCGGAGCGTACTGCCATCTGCCTGCTGCCTACTTTCTTTCAAGGAGACAAACTATGCAAAGCGTCAGGTTTCACGAGTTCGGCGACCCGGCCGAGGTGCTGCGTGTCGAGGAGGTCGAGAGGCCCGCGGCGGGCGCGGGTCAGGTCTTAGTGAAGATGCGTGCGCGCCCCATCAACCCGTCCGACCTGCTGACGGTGCAGGGCCTCTACGGCTCTCTGCCCGTGCCGCCCGCGACGCCCGGGCTCGAAGGGATGGGCGAGGTCGCCGAACTCGGCGAGGGCGTCACGCGCCTGCAAGCGGGTCAGCGCGTCATCCCGCTCGGCGTCGCCGGCACGTGGGCTGAGTTCATCGTCGCGCCGGCCGCGCAGCTCATCCCCGTCCCCGACGCGGTCGGCGACCAGACGGCCGCGCAGTTCGTCGTCAACCCCTTAACGGCCTGGATCATGACCGTCGAAGAGTTAGACCTACAGCCCGGCGAGTGGCTGTTGCAGACGGCGGCCGGCTCCACCCTGGGGCGCGTCGTGTTGCAGATAGCAAAGCAGCACGGCTTCAAGACCATCAACGTCGTGCGCCGCCGCGAGCAGGCCGAGGAGTTGAAGGCGCTCGGCGCCGACGAAGTCATCTGCACGGACGAGGAGGACATCCCCGAGCGCGTCCGCGAGATTACGGGCGGGGAGGGTTTGCGGAAGGCCATCGACGCGGTCGGCGGCGAGACCGGGGCGGCCGTAGTGAGCGCGCTCGGGCGCGGCGGGGTGATGCTCGTCTACGGCCGGCTCTCGGGCCAGCCGATGCCGCTTGACGGCGGCCGGATGATCTTCGCCTCCGCGACGGTGCGCGGCTTCTGGCTCGGCGACTGGATGCGCTCGGCCCCGCCCGAGCGCCAGCAGGCCGTCACCGCCGAGATGCTGCGCTCGATGGCCACGCAGGAGGTCGTCCCGCCGGTCGAGGCCGAGTACCCGCTCTCCGAAGTCCTCGCCGCCGTCGAACACTCCGAGCGCCCCGGCCGCAGCGGCAAGGTGCTGCTGGTG
>DAIRFV010000086.1:16300-21003 GCA_036794905.1 Pyrinomonadaceae bacterium
ACTCCCAGCGTATGATGCCGCGCGCGCCTGCGCCGCTTGAGAGCGCTTCGAGCGCGTCGTTCACCCCTTCGAGTCTGTACGTGCGCGTGGCGAGTTCCGTGAGTTTGAGCTTTCCTTCGCGGTAGAGTTCGACGAGGCGCGGCACGTCGCGCGCGGGCTGACCCGAGCCGTAGAGCGAGCCGACGAGCCGCTTCTCCTGCATGACGAAGGGGAAGAGCGGGAAGGCCGCCGACGCGTCGAGGCGCGCGAGCCCGGTCACGACGACCGTGCCGCCCTTGCGCGCTAACCCGAGCGCCTGCGCGAGCGTGGCGGGCGCGCCCACCGTGTCGAAGACGTAGTCGGCGCCGCGCCCGTCGGTCAAGTCCTTCACCTGCTCGGCCACCTTCTCTCCCGACGCCTCGACCGCGTCGGTCGCGCCGAACTCGCGCGCGAGGCGGAGCGGCGCGGCGCGCGTGTCGAGCGCGACTATCGTCGCGCACCCCGCGAGCCGCGCGCCCTGCACGACGTTGAGGCCGACGCCGCCCACGCCGATGACGGCGACCTTCGAGCCCGCCGCCGGACGCGCCGCGTTCAGAACAGCGCCGACGCCCGTCACGACCGCGCACCCGAGCGTCGCCAGCGCCTCGAACGGCACGTCCTCCGCCACGGCGATGACGCCCTCCTCCGCCACCACCGCGAAGTCCGCGAAGCAGGCCGTGCCGTTGTAGTGCGCGAGCCTTTGCCCGCGAGCGCTCAGCAGCGTGTCGCCCGCCGGCAGACGGTTCCGGTACGTCGTCCGCTCCAGGCGGTCGCAGAGGACTGGACGCCCCTCAAGACACGGCAGGCACGCGCCGCACGGCGGGGCCCAGCAGAAGACGACGCGGTCACCCGCCAAGACACTCTTCACGCCCGCGCCCACCTCACGCACCACGCCTGCGCCCTCGTGCCCGAGCACGAGCGGCGTCCGCACGGGCCACTCGCCGCGCGCCGGGTGCAGGTCGCTGTGGCACACGCCCGCGGCCTTCAACTCCACCAGCACCTCGCCCGCGCGCGGCGCCCCCAACTCCGCCGCCTCGACCGACAGAGGCGCGCCCTGCTCCCACAAGATTGCCGCGTTGATGTTCATGGGAAGTCACCAAAAAGTAGGCAGCGGGCAGTCGGCAGTAGGCAGCCGCTCCGGGTTAAGGTAGTTGAAGGATTAAATCCCGAGTTTCCGACGGTAGGAATTTAACTGCCGACTGCCTACTGCCCGCTGCCGACTGCCTACCGCCTACTGCCGACTGCCATCTGCCTACCGCCTACTTTTTTTCTGCCAACTCAGTTGCGATGCGCGCCAGCCACGAGACGCGTTCGCCTAAGCCGGCGAAGCGCGGGTCGTCGGTCTGCCCACGCCGGTAGCGGAAGAAGATTTGTTGCAGGACGACGGCGAGTTTGAAGACGGCGAAGACCTCGTAGAAGCCGACGCCCGACAGGTCTGCGCCTGTGCGCGCGCCGTAGCGTTCCAGAAGCTCTTCGCGCGTGAACCAGCCCTCGCGGTTCGTCACCGCCGAGACCGTGTCGCGCCGCGCGCCCGCCGCCGCCGTGTGCACCCAGTAGCCGAGCAGAATCCCGAGGTCAACCAGCGGGTCGCCGACCGCGCTCATCTCCCAGTCGAAGACGCCGACGACGCTTCCGACGTCAACCGCGTCGAGCATCACGTTGTCGAGCTTGTAGTCGCCGTGGACGAGCGTCGGGCGCGCGGGGTCTGGCGGCAGACGCCCGGAGAGCCAGGCGGCGAGCGCGTCCATCCCGGCCAGCTCGTCCGTCTGCGAACGGTGCCAGCGCTCGGCCCAGCCGCGCACCTGGCGTTCGACGAACCCCGCGGGCTTCCCCAGCGAGTCGAGCCCGTGCGCGCGTATGTCCACCGCGTGCAGGTCGGCGAGCGCGTCCACCAGCGCGGCGCTCGCGCGACGACGTTCCCGAGGTTTGTCGTCAAGCTCGGGCGGCTCCTCGCTCCTGACCACGAGCCCCTCGCGCCGCTCCATCACGTAAAAGACCGAGCCGACGACCTCCGTCTCTTCGCACAGAAGGTACGGCCGCGGCGCGAGCGGGAAGACCGGGTGCAGCGCTTCCAGTATGCGGAACTCGCGCGCCATGTCGTGCGCCTTCGGCGCGACCGGGCCGAACGGAGGCCGCCGCATCACGAACTCGCGCCCGCCGAAGCGCAGCAGGTAGGTCAGGTTCGAGTGGCCGCCCGGGAACTGCTCGACCGTCAACGCCGCGCCCGGGTCGAACCCTTCCCCGGCCACTCCGGGCAGGCGCGCGCGCAGGTACGCGGCGAGCGCTTCCCAGTCGAGCCGCTCGCTCTCGCGCACCGGCCGCGTGTCGGACGATTGATTCATTTAGCAATTGACTCGACGGACTGACGACTCGATCAACTCAACCCCTGAAGATGATGCAGGTCGTGGTGGCGTGCGCGTAAAGTTTCCCCGCGGCGTCGAGCACCTTGCCCTCGGCCGTCGCGGTGCGGCCGCCGACGTGGATGACGCGCGCCTCGCAGCGCACCTCGCCCGTCCCGGCCGTCAGCGCGCGCACGTAGTTGACCTTGATCTCCAGCGTCGTGTAGCCCGCGCCGGCCGGCAGCACCGAGTGCACCGCGCACCCCATCGCCGAGTCGAGCAGCGTCGCGGCCAGGCCCCCGTGCACGACGCCGATGGGGTTGTAGTGATACTCGGCGGGCTCGGCCGTGAAGACCGCGCGCCCCTCCTCCAGCTCCGCCAGCCCGAAGTTCATCAGCGCGCCGATGGGCGGGCGCGGCAGCTCGCCCGAAGCCACTTTCTTTAAAAACTCCAACCCCGTCAGCCCCCGCGCCGCCTCGGCCAGCGCGCGCGGGTCCGCCCAACTGAACGTGCGCGTCCGCGCGTTGTCGTTTCCTTCGCCCATAGTCCCCTTAAAGTTTCAGAAGTAGTAACGCACCAGCCAGTTCGCCACGCAACACATGTTCGCGCCGCCCTCGCGCTCGACCGTCACCGACCACGTGGCCAGCGCCCAGTCGTCGGCCTCGCGGAACGCCGCGAGGTGGAAGCTGCCGCGGACGCGCGAGCCGGCGGGGATGGGCGCGATGAAGCGCACGCGATCCAACCCGTAGTTGATGCCCATCCGCACGCCGCCCATCTTCATCGCCGTCCGCCCCATCTCGCTCAGCAGCGACAGCGTTAGAAAGCCGTGCGCGATTGTTCCCTTGAACGGCGAGTCGCGCGCCGCGCGCTCCGGGTCGGTGTGAATCCACTGCCGGTCTTCGGTCGCCTCCGCGAACCGGTCGATTCTCTCTTGCGAGACTTCGACCCACTCGCTCACCGCCACATCACGGCCGACCAACTCGCCGAGCTTCCTGACGCTCTCGATCTCAATCATCGGCGCTCCCTTCGTACTTCTTCAACTCCATCCGCGCGACGGCCTCCGCGTGGACTTCGTCGGGGCCGTCGGCGAGGCGGAGTGTGCGCGCGTTGGCCCACATCGAGGCGAGCGGGAAATCTTCGGAGACGCCCGCGCCGCCGTGCGCCTGCACCGCGCGGTCGAGGACGGCGAGCGCCACGTTCGGCGCGACGACCTTAATCATCGCGATCTCGGCGCGCGCGGCCTTGTTGCCGACCGTGTCCATCATCAGCGCGGCCTTCAACGTCAGCAGACGCGCCTGCTCGATCTCCATCCTCGAACGCGCGATGTCGGCGCGGACGGTGCCCTGCGCCGCCAGGGGTTTCCCGAAAGCGACACGTTCCCTGACCCTGCGGCACATCAGTTCGAGCGCGCGCTCGGCCATCCCGATCAGGCGCATGCAGTGGTGTATGCGCCCCGGCCCCAGGCGCCCCTGCGCGATCTCGAAGCCGCGCCCCTCGCCCAAAAGCATGTTCGACGCCGGCACACGCACGTTCTCAAACGTCACCTCGGCGTGGCCGTGCGGCGCGTGGTCGTAGCCGTAGACCGTCAGCATCCGGCGGACGCGCACGCCCGCGGCGTCCAACGGGACGAGGATCATCGACTGCTGCCTGTGCTTCGGCGCGCCGGGGTCGGTCTTGCCCATGAAGATGGCGACCCGGCAGCGCGGGTCGCCCGCGCCGCTCGTCCACCACTTGCGCCCGTTGACGACGTACTCGTCACCCTCGCGCGTGATGCTCGACCGGATGTTGGTCGCGTCCGACGAGGCCACCTCGGGCTCCGTCATCGCGAAGCACGAACGTATCTCGCCCGCGAGCAGGGGCCGCAGCCAGCGTCGTTTCTGTTCGTCGGTGCCGTAGCGGACGAGCACCTCCATGTTGCCCGTGTCCGGCGCGCTGCAATTGAAAATCTCGGGCGCGAAGTGGACGGAGCGCCCCGTCAGCTCCGCCATCGGCGCGTACTCAAGGTTCGACAGCCCCGCGCCGTACTCGCTCTCCGGCAGGAACAGGTTCCACAATTCTTCGGCGCGCGCGCGCGCCTTCAACTCCTCCATCAAAGGCGCGGGCCGCCAGCGCTCGCCCGCCTCTATCTGCTCCTGGAACGTCTTCTCGTTCGGGTAGACGTGCGCCTCCATGAAGGCGCGGAGCTTCCCGTAAATCTCCTTCGCGCGCGGCGAGACCTGAAAGCCGATGTAGGGGTCGTCAACAGCCATCAAAGCTCCTTTGAGGGGAGACGGGGAGGGGTGTTGGGTGTTGGGTGTTGGGTGTTGGGTGTTGGGTGTTGGGTAAGCTGCTTCTTAACCCAACACC
>DAIRFV010000354.1:0-5731 GCA_036794905.1 Pyrinomonadaceae bacterium
CCGCCGTCTACTTCGTCAAGGGCGCGCTCCACCGCCTCGACGGCGAGTACGACCGGGCGCTGCGCGCCTTCGGCAAACTCGCGCGCCTCGACCCGGCGGCGCGCGTCGTCGCCAGCTACAACCGCGCGCGCGTCTTCATGTACCAGCACCGCCACGACGACGCGCTCTTGGAACTCGAACAGGGCGCGCGCGTCGAGCCGCAGCACCCGCTGATTAGAACCTTCCAGGCGGTCGTGCTGGGGCGCAGCGGCGAGGTGGCCGAGGCCGTGCGCATCCTGCGCGAAGTCCTCGACGAGCACCCGACGATGGACGGCATCCGGCCGCTCCTCGCGCAGCAGCTCATCAAGCAGGGCGACACGGAAGCCGCCCGCGCTCAGTTGACCGACCGCGTGCGCGAGGCCGCCGACGCCGACCACGACATCGCCTACTGGCTCGCCACCACGCACGCCATGCTCGGCGAGCGCGACGAGGCGCTCCACTGGCTCGACCGCGCCATCGACCTCGGCAACGAGAACCGGACGTGGTTCGAGTCCGACCCCAACTGGGAGCGCTTCCGCGAAGACCCGCGCTTCGTCGCGCTCATGCGGAGGATCGAGGCCGCGCAGCTTCAGGCCCAGCCGCGCGACATCAGCCTGACCGAGGCGGGCGAGGGCGGAAGCTCCACCCACCCCGAAGCCTACGAGGAGTACTTGAAGGGGCGCGACGCCTCGGGGCGCTTCATCTACCACACGCTGGCGCGCGTGGACTCCGAGGAGGCCGTCGTCAACTTCAAGCGCGCCGTCGAGCTCGACCCCAACTTCGCGCTCGCCTGGGCCGCGCTCGGCGGCGCCTACGCCAACCGCGTCATCAAGGTCATCGGCGGCCCCGACGACTACGAGCGCGCGGCGGAAGCGCTCGAACGCGCGCTCGCGCTCAAGCCCGGACTGCTCGAAGCGCGCCTGCACATGGTCTTCGTCGAGATGGGGCGCGGCCACAAGGCGCGCGCCCGCGAGCTGGCCGCGCAGCTCGTGCGCGAGAACCCGAACGACGTGGGCGCGCAGTTCGCCTACGCGACCGTCTCCCGCCTCGACGGGCGCTACCAGGACGCGCTCGACGCCTACGGCCGCATGCTCAAGATCAACCCGGCCGAGCGCGTCGTCGTCAGCTACAACCGCGCGCGCGTCTTCCTCTACCAGCACCGCCACGACGACGCGGAGGCGGAACTCAACCTCGGCGGGCAGATGGAGCCCAACCACCCGTTCGTCAAGTCGTTCAAGGCGATCATCTGCGCCTACCGCGGCGACCTCGAAGGCGCGATGCGGACGATGACCGAGGTGCTGCGCCGCAACCCCGACATGGACGGCGTGCGGCCCCTCTACGCGCAGTTCCTCATCCAGTGGGGCGACCTCGAACGGGCGCGCGCCGAGTTGACCGAGGGCGCGCTCAACGTCGCGCGCGCCAACTTCGACGTGGCCTACTGGGTCGCCAGCGCCTACGCCATGCTCGGCGACGCCGGCCCGGCCTTCGAATGGCTCGGCCGCGCCATCGAGGTCGGCAACGAGAACCGGCGCTGGTTCGAGTCAGACCCGCACTGGGAGAGCCTGCGCGCAGACCCCGGCTTCGGCGAGCTGATGAGCCGCATCGTCGAGCCCGCAGAACGCGTCAACGAAGCCCGACAGCAGTGAGAATGGGGAGTAGACAGTAGTCAGTAGACAGTAGTCAGTAGGGCTCGGCCTTGCTGGCGATAATGCTGATGCCCTGACCATTCATTGACGGTGGGTCTTCTACTTACTACTGACTACTGTCTACTCCCTCTTTTTTTCCCTTTCCTTCAGCGGAGGATGCCCGTTGAGCACCTTCGTCGTCGGCGACGTGCACGGCCGCCGCAAACAGCTCGCACACCTGCTCTCCCTGCTCCCGCGCGAGGCGGGACGGGACACGCTCGTCCTGCTCGGCGACCTCATCGACCGCGGCGAGGACATCACCGGCACCGTCGCCGACGTGGTCGAGATGCAGCGCTCGTCGCCCGCGGGCTCCGTCGTCACTTTGCGCGGCAACCACGAGCAGATGCTCCTCGACTTCCTCGACGAAGGCGCGCCGCTCTGGCTCCACCCGGCGGTCGGCGGCCAGCACACCTTCGGGCAGTACACGGGCTACAAGCTGACCGAAGAGCTGCGCTCGTGGTGGGAGGAGGCGCAGCGCCGCCTCTGCGACGCGCTGCCCGCCGAACACCTCGACTTCTTCCGCGCGATGCCGCTCTTCCACGAGGACGAGCACGCGCTCTACGTCCACGCCGGGCTCGACGGCGAGAAGCACCCCGAGGAGACCGACGCGCGCCACCTCCTCTGGTCGCGCGACCCCGACTTCTACAAGCACTACTACGGCAAGCCCTGCGTCTTCGGCCACACGCCGACGCCGTTGCTGCCGCTGCTCGGGCGTCTGGGCCGCCACGGCATCTACGTCTCGCACAGCGCCATCGGCATCGACACCGGGTACGACCCGACCTGCGCGCTCACCTGCCTGCAACTCCCCGAGTTCAACCTCTACCAGACCTTCGCCGACGGCCGCGCCGCGCACTTCCACATGACCAACTTCCTCCCCGAGCCCTTCCGCAAGTTCCAACGCAACGGCCACCCCGCCTGATATACTCTCCCCCAACAATTCATCCACGGAGGACTTCAAACGATGATTAAGGAAGGCGACGCCGCGCCCGACTTCGAGGCGCGCGACGCGGAAGGTAACGCCGTCAGGCTCTCGAACTTACGCGGCCGCAAGGTCGTGCTCTACTTCTACCCGAAGGACGACACGCCCGGCTGCACGAAGGAGGCTTGCAGTTTCCGCGACGGGTTCGCGGAGTTCAAACGGCGCGGCATCGAGGTGCTCGGCGTCTCGACCGACGACGAGAAGTCGCACCGCAAGTTCGCGGAGAAGTACCAGCTCCCCTTCACACTCCTCGCCGACACGGACCACAGCGTGGCCGACCTCTACGAAGTCTACGGCGAGAAGGAGTTCGCGGGGCGCAAGTACATGGGCGTCGCGCGCAAGACCTTCCTCGTCGACGAGGAGGGGCGCATCAGTAAGGTCTTCGACAAGGTCAAGGTGGACGAGCACGCCGCCGAGGTGCTGAAGGCTTTCGACGAGCCCGCCGCCTGAGCGGCGGACAGCAACACCCTCATGGACGACGTGGCCGGGGCCGACGTCGCGCGCCGGCGCGCGACGTCGGCCTTGTCCGGGGGCGGGGCGCTCTACACGCGCCCGACGCTCGCCCCCGACGGTAACCCCATCAACTTCACCACCCCCGACCCGCGCCGCGCCAGCACCGCCCCGGCCTTGGCACCCGCGCCTTTCTCACGCGCCCCGCCCGCTTACGTTCAAATCCCTCGGGCCGGAACCTCTAAAAAATTCCCCTTGACTCATCTACGACAAAAGTAGTAATTTGCACCTCAGATGTAGTAGATACAACCTCAGTTGTAGTATCTGAGATTTTTCCGGGGAGGCGCGGGTGGCGAAAGAGTCGGAGGTGAGGCTGACGAAGTTCGAGCTGGAGGTGATGGCCGCGCTGTGGGAGCTGGGGAGCGCGTCCGTGCGCGAGGTGCAGGAGCGGCTGCCCGAGGGGAAGCGGCCGGCCTACACGACCGTGCAGACCATCGTCTACCGGCTCGAAGAGAAGGGCGCGCTGCGGCGCGTGAAGAAGGTCGGCAACGCGCACGTCTTCGAGCCCGTCGTCACGCGGCGCGCGACCGTCCGGCGGCTGTTCGACGACCTGCTGGGCTTCTTCGGCGGCTCGCCGCGCACGCTGATGGCGCAGCTCGTCGAGGGCGGCCACCTCACGCTCGCAGACCTGCGCGAGGCGGAGGAGTTGTCGGAACGGCTGGAGGCCGAGCGCGGGGCGGCCGTCGAGAATGCCTCCGGCGAGAGTCGGTCGGGGGCGGCCGCGAAGGGAACGGGCGGGGCGCGCGGGGGCGCGCGGGAGAGGGGGCGCCGGCGTTGAACGCTCTACACGAAATTTTCGCGCGCGCGTCCGCGTGGCTGTGGCCGGCGCTCGCCAACCACATGTGGCAGGCGACGCTGTTTGCGGCGCTCGTCTTCGGCGCGACGCTCCTGCTGCGGCGCGGCGCGCCCGCGCGCGTGCGCTTCGCGCTGTGGCTCGCCGCGGCGTTGAAGTTCGCGCTGCCCGCGGCTCTCTTCACCTTCCTCGGCGAAGTGACAGACCTGCGTGCCCTTCTGTCCGTGCCCGCGGGCGCGGACGCGCCTCTCGTCTTCAGGCTCGCCGAGCCGGTCCGGATTCAGACGGAGGCAGCAGACCTCGCCGCCCCCGTCCCGGGCGCGTGGGGGCACTCGGAAATCTTCTGCGCGCTGACGCTCGCGTGGGCCTTGGGCGCGGGCGTGCTCTTCGCGGTCTGGTGGTTGCGCAGGCGCGAGTTCGTGCGCTCGGTGCGCGGGGGCGTGGAGGCCTGGTCGGGGCGCGAGTCCGAGGCGCTGGCGCGCGCGCGGGCGCGGCTCGGGTTGAAGAGAGAGGTGCTGCTCGTGCTCTCGGGCGAGGGGGCGGAGCCGGGCGTGTGGCGCACGCGTCGTCCGGTGCTGGTGCTGCCCGGCAGCGTGGCGGCGCAGTTGGACGAAGAGGAGTTGGAGACGGTGCTGCTGCACGAGCTGGCGCACGTCGAGCGGCGCGACAACTTGTGGGGCAACTTCCAGACGGCGCTCGAATGCGTCTTCTGGTTCAACCCGGCGGTGTGGCTGATCGGGCGCCGCCTGCTCGCGGAGCGCGAGGGCGCGTGCGACGAGCGCGTGCTCGAAGCGGGCGGCGCGGCCGGGGCGTACGCCGCAGGGATCCTGAAGGTCGTGCGCTTCTGCACGGGCTGGCGCGTGGCCGGCGTGTCGGGCGCGGCCTCGGGCTCAAACCTTCGAAGGAGGATCGAGATGATTATGCGCGGGGAGAGTGGGGCGGCGCGCGTGCGCGCGTGGCACAGGGCGCTGGCGGCGGGGCTGGCGGCGGCGGCGCTGCTGCTGACCGTGTGCGCGGGTCTGTTCGGCGGCGGGGACGGCGGAAAGGTCGCGGCGCGCATGCTCGAAGCCGTCGGCGACGGCGAGCCGCAGCAGGGGCGCGGCCGTGCCGTCACGGTCGTCGAGCGGCGCGGCGAAGGGCAGGGGCCCGCGGTCAGCGAGATCGAGGAGGCGGCCGAGGCGGTCGTCTACACGGAGCAGGCGGCGGGCTCGCCCGTCGCGATCATCGAGGCGAAGATGCGCATGGTCACGCGCGAGCAGTTGCGCCGCGCGGACGAAGAGGGCTCAGACGCTTCCGGCGCAGAGGAGTCGCCGTACTTCATCACGCTGCCGACGTTCACCGTCTCGAACGTGTCGGGCAAGGTCGTGCGCGAGGTCGGCATAGGGTTCACGACGGGGGGCAGCATGAACGTCATCGCGGGCTACGCGGTGGCTTTGAAGCCCGGCGAGACGCAGACCATACGCTCCAAATGGCGCGGCCGCAACGTCACCATCCCGGGCACCACGGCCGACGTGAAGGTCGGCGTCGTCTGGGTCGCCTTCTCAGACGGCACACACTGGGGCGGCCGCGCACGCCCGCCGCACCCGCCCGCGCCGCCCAACGCGCCCAACGCGCTCAATGTGCCCAACGCGCCGGACGCGCCCAACGCGCCGGACGCGCCGGACGCGCCCGACCCCGGGCCGCGCGCCGGGGGGACGGGGACGGGTGTGGGTGGCGGTGCGGTCGCTTCGGGTCGGGGCGCGGGCG
>DAIRFV010000087.1:0-20766 GCA_036794905.1 Pyrinomonadaceae bacterium
GTGCGTAGAGGTTTCGAGAGGATTACCGGCCGACTTGTCAGTGCCGTGCGCGGTTGGTAGTATTGGGTTTCCGTTCGCTTCCCCCTTTGTGGCGGCCATAGCTCAGTCGGTTAGAGCGCCTGACTGTGGATCAGGAGGTCGCGGGTTCGAACCCCGCTGGCCGCCCCATCAAATCCCCGAACCGCACGGCCGGAAGTTCTCCGTCAGACCTAATCATTAATGCAAAGGCTGCTTCGACGATGAAAGTGCCTCAGTTCAGACTCTTCGGGTTCAGACGGCCGCGCGAGGTCGTCGGCTCTGCGCTGGGCAAACTGGAGAAGACGGTGATGGAGGAGGTCTGGCGGCGCGGGCGCGTGAGCGCGAGCGACATCTACCGCGCCTTCGGCGAGCGCACCGCCTACACGACGTGGATGACGACGCTCGACCGGCTCTACAAGAAGGGGCTGCTCGCGCGCGAGAAGGAAGGGCGCGCCTACCTCTACACGCCGCGCGTGTCGCGCGAGGAGTTCGAGCGCGGGGTGGCCGAGGACGTGCTCGGCGACCTGCTGGATCGTAGCGGCGGCGCCGAGCCGCTGCTCGCGTGCATCGTGGACGCCGTGAGCGAGCACGACCGCGGGCTCCTCGACGAACTGCAACGGCTGGTCGAGGAGAAGCGGCGCGAGCTGAGCGAAGAGGAGTGAAGGGGTCGTGTACGCGCTGCTCTGCATCTGTCTGACGCTCTCGGCGCTGCTGGCGCTCAACGCGCTGGCGTCGGCGCTGGCCGGGGTCTTGTGGCGCGCGCTCGCGCCGGGCGTGCGGGGTTGGGACGCGGCCGCCCGCGCGCGCCTCCTGTTCGCGCTGCGCGTGTCGCCGCCGGCCGTCGCGGCCGCGCTCGCCTTCGCGCTGGTCGTCCCCGCGTACCTCCTGCACGAGCCGCCGGACAGCGGCGAGAGTGTCGGCGTCAAGCTCCTCATTCTGGCCTGCGTGTCGGCGGCCGGCGTGATTCTGGCCTGCTGGCGCGTCGCGCAGACGTGGGTCGCGACGCGGAGGCTGGCGCGCGACTGGATGCGTCACGCCGAGCCCTTCGAGGTCGAGGGCGTGCGGGTTCCGACCTTCCGCATACAGCATCGCTTCCCAATCATCGCGGTCATCGGCGTGCTGCGCCCGCGCCTGTTCGTCGCGACGCAGGTCTTAGACGCGCTGAACTCTGGGGAGCTGGCGGCGGCGCTCGCGCACGAGCGCGGTCACGTCGAGGGGCGCGACAACCTGAAGCGCGCGCTGCTCCAGGCCGGCGAGGACGCTCTGCTGCACGCGCCGCTCGGGAGTTCGCTCCGCCGCGAGTGGCAGGGCGAGTCGGAGATGGCGGCCGACGAGTTCGCGGCCGCGGCCGGCCCGGCCGCCGCGCTCGACCTCGCCGCGGCCATCGTCAAAATCTCGAAGCTCATCCCGCGCGGCGCACGTCCGACGCTGCCCGCGGGCGCGCACCTGCTCGGCGACCGCGAAGACGGCACCTCAAGGCGCGTGCGCAACCTCCTGCGCCTCGCCTCGACGGGCGAAGGCGCGGGCGCGAGCGCCGGCTTACGCACGCGCTCGCCGCTGGCGGTAACGCTCTGCTTGAGCCTCCTCGCGGCCGGCCTGTACTTCGTCACGCACCCGGAAGTCCTGAAGGCCACGCACGTCGCCATCGAGCACGTCGTCGAGCACCTGAGTTAAACGCCGCGCGTCGAACTCCTCCAAACCGACTCCCCCCCGTCTAACGCTTCGAACGCCCCCGGCCGGCGCAACTACGACGACTGGTAGTAGCAGGCCGCAGCGTTTAACTTCACATATTCTGGCTGTGCGCGGCGCACACTTCACATCACGTCCGACCCGAGGGAGTATGAAGAGCATGAGAGCAAGGCTGTGGAGAGTCTTTCTGTGCGCGGCGCTGCTGTGCGCGTGGGCGCCGCCGGCGCTGGCGCGGCAGTCGTCACAGGGCACGGTCGAGGGCACGGTCACCGACGCGGCGGGCGGGGCGCTCGCGGGCGCGCGCGTCTACCTCATGGACGCGCGCCAGGCGGTGATAGCGGCGGGCGAGACGAACGCCGAGGGGCGCTTCCGTCTTGAAAACGTTGCGCCCGGGACGTACGTCCTGCGCTTCGCGCGCGAGGACTTCTCGGCCCGGCGCGTGCCCGTCGAGGTCAAAGAGGGTCAGGCGGCGAACGTCAACGTCAAGCTCGAAGTCGAGGCGCTGGCCGAGGAGGTGACCGTGACGGCCGAGGCCGGGCAGGTCTCCGACGCGCGCAACACCGCACAACCCATCAACGTCATCAACGAGGATGAGATCGAGGCGCGCGCGACCGAGGTCGTCGCGCAGGTGGTGGACGAGGAGAAGGGCGTCAACTTGCAGCGCACGAGCCCGAGCTTGAGCGCCGTCTTCGTGCGCGGTTTGACGGGGAGGAACGTCGCCGTCTACGTGGACGGCGTGCGCTACACGACGAGCGCGCAGCGCGGCGGCGTGGGCACGTTCTTCAGCCTGATCGAGCCTTCGAGCCTGGAGACGGTCGAAATCCTGCGCGGGCCTAACAGCTCGCAGTACGGCTCGGACGTGCTCGGCGGCGTCGTCAACTTCATCTCGGAGGCGCCCGTCTACGGCGGCGCGGACGGCGAGTGGCACGGCCGTTCGAGCGTCTTCTACGCCTCGCCGACGAACGGCTTCGGCGGCAACACGCTGATGACTTACGGCACACGAAAGTACGGCCTGCTGTTCAACCTGAACGCGCGCCGCATCAACCGCCTGCGCCCCGGCGCCGGCCTCGACACGCACGCCGCGGTGACGCGCTTCCTCGGCATCCCCTCGGACGTGCTGGGCGAGCGCCTGCCCGACACGGCCTTCACGCAGTACGGCGGACTGCTGCGCACGAGCTTCAACCTCGACGAGACGACGCAGCTCCTGTTCAGCTACGCGCGCAACCATCAGGACGGCGGCCGCCGCTACGACCAGTTGGCGGGCGGCGACGGCAACCTCATCGCAGACCTGCGCAACCTGATGACCGACGTCTTCTACGCGCGCCTCGTCAAACAGGGCCTGGGCTTCTTCGACAGCGCGCAGTTCACCTTCTCCTACAACGGGCAGCGCGAGGAGCGCGTCAACCAGGGCGGGCAGGGCAACCCCGTCGGCGACATCACCAACCAGCGCGAGCGCACGAACGTCCTCGGCTTCAACTTCCATCTGGACAAGCGCGTCGGCGAGAACAACACGCTCACGCTGGGCGCGGACGTGTACCGCGACAAGATCAGCGCGCCCGCCTTCACCACCAACGCCGTGACGGGCGTGGCGACGCCTTCGCGCCCGCGCATCCCTGACGGGGCGCGCTACCTCTCCTACGGCTTCTTCGCGCAGGACGTGTTCACGGTCATCCCCGAGCGCCTTCGCCTGAGCGGCGCGCTGCGCTACAGCGTCGCGTCCTACAAGTCGCGCGCGGCGAACGCGCCGGTCGTCAACGGGCGGCCGCTCTTCCCCGACGACGGCGCGCGCTTCGACGCGCTCTCGGGTCGCATCGGCGCGGTCGTCACCGTGGGCAAGGGCTTCGACATCGCCGGGAAGTACACGCGCGGATTCCGCGCGCCGAACACGACCGACCTCGGCATCATCGGACTCGTCGGCACGGGCTTCGAGGTTGACGCCGCGACGGCCGCCGCGCTCGGCGGCTCCATCGGCACGACGGCCGGGGCCGACGCCGTCTCGTCCGGCCGTCCCGTCACGCGGCTCGAACCCGAGAAGACCGACAGCTTCGACCTGACCTTGCGCTACACCCACCCGCGCTTCCGCGCGGAGCTGACCGGCTTCACGAACAAGCTCCAGGACGTTTACTTCGACCAGGCGCTCGTGCTGCCGCAGGGCGCGGTCGGGCAGTTCCTCGGCAGCGATCAGATCGTGAGCCAGAACGCACGCGGCCTCGTCTTCGTCGCCGCCGCGACGAGCCCCGTGCTCGTCCGCGTCAACTACGACGACGCGCGCTTCAACGGCGTCGAGTTCGACGCCGACGCGCGTCTGTCGCGCGACTTCACGGCGCGCGGCAACTTCACATACATCCGCGCGCACAGCCTGCTCAACGGGCTGCCGCCGAACGTCGAGGGCGGCGTGCCGCCGGCCACGGGCTTCCTCTCGCTGCGCTACCAGCCGCGCTCCACTTCGCGCTTCTACGTCGAGCCCTACGCGATTCTCGCCGCGCGGCAGAACCGGCTCTCGTCGCTCGACCTCGCCGACCGCCGCACGGGCGCGCCCCGCTCGCGCGCGCAGATACAGAACTTCTTCCGCCGCGGCGCGTGCGTGCGCGGCGTGACGACGCCCGGTGCGACGGGCTGCGGCTCGGCCGGCGGGACGCTCATCTCGACGGGCGAGACGCTGGCGCAGGTGCAGAACCGGCTGCTGCCGGTCGGCGCGACCATCAACGGCGTGACGGTCGTCAACAACGACACGGTCGTCCCGCTCTACCCCTACCTGCCCGGCTACGGCCTGGTCGGCGTGCGCGGCGCCTTCCGCCTCGGCGAACGCTCCGAGGTCTTCGTTGATTTCGAGAACATCGGGGATAGACAGTACCGCGGGATTAGCTGGGGCGTGGACGGCGCGGGCCGCGGCGTGACGCTGCGCTACCGTTACAAGTTCTAAGAATCCTTAACCGCAGACACACAGAGGCACAGCTTATTGACCACTGTCTTTAAGCTGTGCCTCTGTGTGTCTGCGGTTACTTCCCTTCCAACCCACCGGCCGGGCCGCAACGCGTTTATCGAAAAATTGCAATGACAAGTCGCGCGGCCGTACTCTATATTCGAAGTGCGCCCTGATTTTCGGGCGCGGACTTGCCCTCTCACGCCGCAGACTCTCACGCAGTCGTCGCACCAGCCCACGCGGGCAATTCTGAAGGACGGAAGCAATCGCGACCATCGCCCGGTCATCTTTATGCGGCCCGGTCTGGAAAAAGTTCGTGTTTGATGTTAGTCTCCCGCTGCCAAACCCGGCGTTGCTCTTTCCGCCGGAAGCGGCGAGTTCTTCCCGTCCTTTTTATTAAGACTTAAACCTGATGCATCGACCGCAGAAGTCCGAAAACTGTCTCGCCGCCGGTCTGCCAGCCGCGGGCGAGACGGCCACCCCTCGTGGACTCGCGCGTCGTCAACCCGTCTTTTTACCAGGAGCACAAAGGTACCCCCGATGCGCACATTTTCCCGGCTGTTACTTTCGGCCGCCCTGCTGACCCTCCTCGCCGCCACGGCCTTCCCCCAGAAGCGCCTCTGCCCGAAGCCGCCGCCGTCGCCCTTCAAGCACGACGGCGAGATCGTCACGTCCTTCGACTCGCGCGCCGGCGGGATGCGCACGACGCTCCAACACCCGCGCGCCATCGGCAAGGGCACGGAGCTTTACTACCTCGCGGCCTCCTTCATGCACCAGAGCGCGAAGCGGCCGGGCACGCCCGGGCTCGAACTCGTCCTCCACACGAACTCGCCCGCGGCGACTCCGCAGGCCGGCGGCGTCTCACTCCTGCTCGACGGACAGGCCCGGCCCTTCGCACAGAACGCGAGCTTCCGCGCGCAGCCCGGCCGCGGCAACGCCGTCCGCCTGACGCTCTCCTACGCAGACCTCTCCGCGCTCACGCAGTCGCGCGACGCCGCGGTGCAGCTCGGCGGCACGCGGCTCGAACTGACGCACAACCACCTCGAATCGCTCCGCGAAGTGCTCAGCCTGCTCGCCCCCGCCCCCGCCCGCTGGCAGACCGCGGAGACGTTGGCGCGGTAAAAGGAAAGTAGGCAGGTGGCAGTAGGCAGTTAAGAGAGGAGAGCGGCCCGAAAGAGATCGGAGGCGGCGAGTAATGAAGCTCGCCGCCTCCGATTATTTATGTCTGACGCATCGTCTTTAGAACGGATGCATCAAGGCAGACTTCTTATCTTCAACTGCCGACCGCCATCTGCCTCCTGCCTACTTCTTAAACGTATAGCCCTTCGGGTAGAAGATTTCGCCGTCGCCGGTGTTGGCGACGACGCGCACCTTGTGGAAACCCTTGTCCGGGTGGGTCGAGAGGTAGGTCAGCGCGAACTGCCGGGAGAGCAGCGCGTCCACCTCGCGCAGGTACTGGTCGAGGCTGACCGGCGCGCTCGTGCCCTGGAAGAAGGCGCGCCCGCCCGTCTCGTCCGACAGGCGCTGGAGCGAGCCCTGGCCGTTGTTGACGAGTGAGGAGTCGCCGCCGCCCACGCTCGGCGCGTACATCGAGTAGACGGCGACGCCGAGCCGCTGCGCCTCGTCGAGCGTGCGCTGGAGGTCTATGCTCTGCGCCGGCGAGGAACTCGTCAGGCCGCGCGAGAGGTCTATGCCGTCGCTCAAGAGCAGCACGGCGCGGCGGCCGACGGGCTGCGACTCGAAGCGCTTGACGGCGTCGCGCGTCAGCGCGAAGGGGTTGTAGGGCGACGCGGCGGTCGAGGAGAGCGGGATGCGCAGTGACTTCGCCGCGCGGTCGAGGTTGTCCGTGAACCTCTGCCGGACGCGCAGCGAGCCCGAACTCAAATACCCGACCATCACGCGCGAGCCCGGCGGGAGCTTGCGTATGAACTCGGCGATCCCTCGGATCTCGTTGCTCACGGACGAGACGAGGTCGTCCTGTATGAGCACGGCCAGCGACAGCGGCGCGCGCCCCGCGCCGCGGATGGCCAGAATCTCCTGGCGCTCGCCGTCCTCGAAGACTTGCAGGTTGTCGAGGTAGCTCACCTCGGCCTGCTGGGCGCGCTCGGGCAGGCGCAGAGTCACGGGTATCGTCACCGTGCGCACGTCGCGCCGCGACTCGGGGCGCCCGCCGTTGCCGCCGTCCCTCTTCTGCGCGCGCGTCGTGGCGGCCGTGCCCGCGCACGCGAGCACGAGCGTCAGCGCGGCGGCAAGATTTCTGTAGGGTCTCGTCATCGCCCCTCCTCGGGCCAGCCTTCGCCTCACGCGAGGCTCTGCTATTATAGCTTTTCGGCCGTGCGAAACGTATCGGGGTCGTGCCGCAAAGTCCTGCGGGCGCGGTGTGTCTGAGGTTTGATGCCGAAAATCGCCGGGAGAGTTGGGGGCGCGTTGGACAAGAAGGAGAACAGGCTGACTTCAGGCGACCGTTTGCAGGCGTGGATGCTGCGCTGGCTGCCGCTGCTCGTCTTCCTCCTGGTCACGCTGCCGCTGCCGGCCTACTTCCTCTTCCGCTACTTCACGGTCGATGCGAACCCGGGCGAGGAGCTTCTGGTCGCGCTCACCTCGCTCGGCCTCTTCTCGGTCTTCGGCGCGGTGGCGGCCTTCGTCGTCTACCTGTACCGGCGTCTCTGGGAGCGGCGCCTGCGCGAGCGCCTGGCCGCCGACGGCGTGACCGCCGACGAGCTTTCGCTCTTCGAGTCGGAGCTGGCGCCCGCACAGCGACGCGCCCTGCGCGAGATGGACGCGCGCAACCCCCTGCTCGCCGACGCGTACCGCGAGACGCTGGCCGCACGACTCACCGCCGCCCGCGTGCTCGCGCGCGCGCGGACTGACGCCGAGCAGGTCGAGCGCCGCCTGCAAACTCTTTCAGGGCTACAGGCCCAGGGCCGCGCCGAGGTGGAGGGAGATTTGAGGAAAGACCGCGAGCGGCTCGAACGCGTCCGGCGCGAGGCCGACGAGCACGCGCGCGAGATGGACGCGCGCCTGCAACTCATCGAGGCCGTCGCCAGCCGCGACGCCAGTCAGGCCGAGACCGAGCTGGCGCTCAAGCGCCTCGGCACCGTCCGCGACAGCCGCCCGCTCGCCCTCGACTCCGTCCGCGAGAGCCAGGAGGCGCTCGAAGAGATCGAGCAGGAGCTTCGCCAGCTCCCCGACCCGCCCGAGCAGCGCCCCGGCGTTTAAGGATTTGGAATCTCACATCACCCCTACAAACGTTTCAGACGCTCTTCGAAATCTGCCAGACGGTAGACGCCGTCCTCGACACGCTCGGCGTAACCCTCACGCACCAGCGCGTGGTTGCCAAGCCCCGCGTCCACGCGCGACAGACCCGTCACCTTCGCCAGCTCGCCCCGCAGAGTCATCCCCGCGCCGTCAAGATACGCCCGCGCAACCTCGCGCAGCGCCTCCTCCCTGCTCACCTTCTGCGACAGCTCCTCCGCGAAACGCCCTTCGCTGAGCGCCCAGATGTACGTGAACCAGGGCTCGTACAAGACCTCCTGCGGGATGACCCTCAGCGTCCGCTGCAACTCGTCGAGCGCGCGCGTGAAGCGCGGGCGCTCCGTGACCTTCGACGCCTCGCGCAGGTCGCAGGTCGCCATCTCCCATTCCTTGCGCAGCACCTTCAGTACCGCGCGCGCGTCGTCCGACAGCGCCTTGCCTTCCACGCGCCGCGCCACGCCCCAGAGCGCGTTGAAGTGCGGGACGAGGCGCCGCGCGACGAACGTCGAGCGGTTCTTCGTCAGCTTCGCGTAGTAGACGCGCCCGCGCCGCATCAGCTCGTCCTTCAAGACCCACGTCAAACTGCTCTCCGGGTCTTTCTGCACGTTGCGCGGCATGTGCGCGTCGCGCCGGCCGCAGACCGCCACGTAGAGCGACGGGCCGGGTCTGCGCGCGTCCGTCATCGTCGCGCAGAAGCCGACCCGTTCGATCAGCTTCTCGGCCTCGACCGCCGTCTCGACGCGTGCCTCGGGCTCGCGCCGCCACGCGCGGTCGCGGAACAGCTCGGCCTCTTCTGGAAGCGCCTTCAACATTTCCAGAACTACGTGAACTTCCTTGACAAACTTCGGCCAACCCTGTTTAAATCCAACCTGCCTGCTCAGATTTTCGAGCAGAAATCACGGGGTTTAAGCCTCTCGGCTCCGACCCGCGCCCGGCGCGCACGCCCCTGCGCTCCGAAGTTCCCGCGAACACTCCTACCCGATGTCTTCAGGCGACCCAGAACCGAGAACGGAACCGGCGGCAATTCTCAGCGTGTGCTACGCGTGGCGCTCGGCCAGATAGACGGGCGCGTTTGAAGACCTAAGCCAACGGGTTCCCGGAGGTGCAACTTGGCCGGCAGCATAACAGAACGCCCCACGCGGCGCACGAACCTTCGTTTCGTCTCGGCGCTCCTCTCACTCTGCCTGCTCGCGCCGACGGCGGCCGCGTGGTCGGGCAAGGGTCAGAAGAACTACAAGGAGGGCTTGCGCCACGAGCAGGCGCAGCAGTGGGAGAAGGCGGCCGAGGAGTTCTCGCTGGCGGTCGCGGCCGACCCGTCGAACAGCGAGTATCAGCTACACCTCCGCCGCGCGCTCTTCAACGCCTCGCAGGCGTTCTCGCAGCAGGGCGCGGCGCTCATGGAGCGCGGCGACTACCTCGGCGCCTACAACGCCTTCCGCCGCGCGTACGCCTACGACCCCGCCAACGAGCTCGCGCGCTCGATGATGGAGCGCGCCTTCAAACTCCAGACCGGCCAGGACGAACGTAAGGACGCCCAACGTCCCGAGCCCGCCGCGAGGCCGGAGCCCACGGCTCGCCTGCGGCCCACGGCCTACGAGGCCGGCCGGCGCGCGGACGACGCGCTCGCGCCCCCGCGCAACGAGCAGTTGCAGTCCATTCAGTACCGCGGCGACCTCGAAAAGTTCATACGCTACCTCGCGCGCCAGATCAGGATCAACGTCGTCTTCGACCGCGACTTCCCCAGGCGCGAGGTGAGCGTTGACCTCATCGACGTGACGAGCGCGCAGGCGCTCGACTACATCTTTCTCACGCAGGGTCTCTTCTTCCAGAAACTCTCCGCGCGCACCATCGTCGTCGCCGACCAGGTCAAGCGCCCGCAGTATCAGCAGCTGGTGCTGCGCACCTTCTACCTCTACAACGTCGACCCGGCCGATGCCAAGACGCTCATCACGGCCTCGATCCCGCCGCAGGCCGGGCGCCAGCCGGTCATCACGGCCAACAAGGCGACCAACTCCATCACCGTCCGCGACACGCCCGAGAACGTCCGCCTCGTCGGCGAGCTGCTCCGCTCCATCGACAAGGAGCGCGCGGAGGTCGTCATGGACGTGAACATCTTCGAGGTCTCGCGCGACGACCTCATGCAGTTCGGCAACCAGATCGGCACCGGCGACACGCTCGCGAACCTCGGCGGCATCCAGAAGGGCCTGAGCGTCCTCGGCGGCAGCCGCGAGGTCGTGACGCAGGCGCTCGCCTCCGTCCCGACGGCGCTGGGCGCGGCCTTCATCGTCCCGCCCACGGCGCTCTCGGCCCTGCAGCGCCGCAACAACACGCGGCTCGTCGCCTCGACGCAGGTGCACGCCTTCGACGGCGAGAAGTCCACGGCGCACATCGGCCAGCGCGTCCCCGTCCAGACGGCGACCGTCTCGCCCTACGGCTCCGTCTCGACGGGCGGCGACGACAAGCAGCCCGGCGTCACGCAGGGGCTGTTCGGCGGCAACGGCTACCCCGTCATCCAGTACGAGAAGACGGGACTCACCCTGGAGTTCACGCCGCAGGTCTTCCCCAACCTCGACGTGCAGGTGAAGATGTCGATCAAGTCGAACGACGTGACGCGGACGACGGGCGCGGCGGCCCTCACGCCGACCTTCACCGAGCGGAACATCGAGGGCACGGCGCGCATCCAGAACAACCGCACGATGATGATTGCCTCGGTCGCGCAGAACCAGCAGTCGCGCGGCCGACAGGGACTGCCCGTGCTCGGGCTCGTGCCCGTGCTCGGCAACCTCTTCAGCGCGCCGCGGCGCGAGGACTCGCAGACCGACATCGTCATCGCCGTCACGCCGCACGTCATGCGCGCCTCGTCCGTCAACCCCGAAGACGAGGAGATGCACCCTTCGGGGACGCTCCAGACGCCGACCACGGGCACGCTCGAAGCGATGATGACCGAACTCGTGCGCGAGGAGCAGTTGGCCGCCGCGCGCACGCTCCCGACGCACGCCAGCGTCGAACTGCCCGCCGCCCCGGCCGAGCCGGCGGCGACCGCAGAGCCCGCGTCGCAAACCTCCGAGCCGCTGGACACGCCGGCGACGACGCCCGCGCCTGAGACGACTTTCATCCCCACGCCCAGGGAGTTGATGAACGACGCCGCGCCCGCCCCGGCCCGCGACTCCGCGCCCGCCGACAGCACGTCACCTTCGGCGCCCGCCGAGAAGCCGAAACCCGCGGTGGGCGTCTTCAAACCCGCGGCCGGCAACTCGCTCTTCTCGCCCGAACGGCAGCCGCCCGCGGTGAGAGTCAGATACGCCTCGCTGCCTTCCGCCACGCCGGCCGCCGCGCCGGTCTCGGTCATCACGGAGAAGCCTTTGACGGAGCGCGCGGCGGCGGCGGCGACGAGCGCCGCCGCGCTGCGATTGATGTCCGAGCCGAGCCCTCTGCGCGTCGGCGAGCGCAGACAGATCAAGGTGCTGCTCAAGACGGACGCGCCGCTCGGCCTGCTCGCCTTAAGCTTCAGGCTCGACCCGCGCGTGCTCGCGCTGCGCGCGGTCGGCGCGGGCACGCTCTCGGCGCCCGACGGAGCCCGCGTCACGCACACTTTGACGCCCGAAGGGCTGCTGCTCGTCACCGTCGCGCCGCCGAACGCCCCGCTCAGCGGCGCGGGTGTGCTGCTGACGTTCGAAGTCGAAGCACTCTCGGCCGGCGCCGAGCCGCTGCGCTTCGACGCCGACGACGTGCACCTCGTCGCGACCGACGGCCGCAAGGTTCTGGTCAAGGTGATGACGGATCAGGTCTCGGTCAGAGAGTAGGGCGGCCGCCGGTCGAGTTTTTAGCAAACGATAGTTTAACGAGGGAGGCACGGCTTTGAAGACTCGAGTCTTCAAAGCCGTGCCTCCCTCGTTAAATTTATCGACCGACTCTTTGGTCAGTCGTCGCCGGAGCCCGTGCGGCGTCGGCCTCTGCGCGCGCGGCTCTGTTCGAGGGCGCGGCCCACACTCCCTTCGACGGCTTCGAGGGTGAAGGGCTTGAGGATGAAGTCGAAGGCGCCGAGGCGCGTGAGCCCTTCGGCGTGCTCGCGGTCGCCGATGCCCGAGATGACGATGACGGGCGTGTCGGGCTGCTCGCGCCGGAGGTGGCCGAGCAGTTCGAGGCCGCTTAAGCCCGGCATCGAAATGTCTGTGAGCACCGCGTCGTAGGTCTGCTCGCCGAGGTAGGCGAGCGCCTGCTCGGCCGTGGCCGCGGCGTGGCACATGTGCTCCTCCGAGAAGAGGTCGTAGAGCACGTCGCGCACGGCGTCGTCGTCGTCAACGATCAGGATCGCGGCCATCGGTTCCACCCCGCGGCGCCGCCCGTGCGCGCCGAAACAAGGGCCAACACCTTCGAAGGGTGCTCGCCCTCTCAACAGCTCCAAACGTTTTTCAAGACCGAGAGGTTTATGGGCGGACGAATACTAACACAGGACGGGGCACTGAAAGTAGTAGGCAGGAGGCTGGAGGCGGCGGGCAGTTCGCCGTTGGCGAAAGTAGTCAAATGGAACCGGGGCGGCGAGCTTCGCAACTCGCCGCCCCGATTCTTTAGGGCAGATTCGTTAAGACGCCTGCCTGTCTGAACTGCCTCCTGCCTGCTGCTCCTTACCTGCTCGGCGCGCTGGCGCGGAGGGTGACTTCGCTGCCGCTCAGCAGTTCGAGGTCGCCGCGGCCCTGGACGTAGACGGAGCCCGCACCGGCGCCCGCGCCGATGACGGCGCCGATGGCCGCGCCCTTACCGCCGCCCGCGATGGCGCCGATGATGGCGCCGACCGCCGTGCCGATGGCCGCGCGCTGCGCGGTCTGCGTGCCGCGGCTGTCGTCGTCGCGCACTGAGCCCTCGTTATCCACCTGCACGGTCTCGCCGTTCATCCCGCGGACGGTCTCGATGAAGCCGGCGAACTGGTAGGTGCGACCGTTGTAGCGGATCGTGTCGAAGTTGAGCGACATGTCGGAGCGGCCCGTGATGCGCCCCGAGCGGCTCGAACTCGCCACGTGCCCCTCGATGACCGCGCCCTGATACTGAGCGGGCGAGGTCACGGTCATCGTGAAGCGGTCGCCCGTCTGCGCCGTGCGGGTCGAGAGGTCTGTGTCGAGCCTCGCCGTCAGCATCTGCCCGTCGGGCACGACGAAGTCGCCCGCGGCCGTGGAGCCGGTGCCGGGCCGGCTGTAGCCCGCAGTCGTCCCGCCGTTGTAGACGTTCCACTCGGCCACGTCCGACGTGCGCTCGTAGACGTTCTGGACGACGATGGGGCCGGTGCCCAGACGGTCGTTCCAGATTTCGCGCGTGACGCGCAGGCGGCGGCCGCCCTCGATCGGGTCGAAGGTCACCGTGAAGTCCGTCTCGCGGTTGCCCGCCGAGCGGACGACGAGGCGGTCGCCCTGAATCGTCGAGCTGGTGCGCGAGTAAGAGCCGTTCGGGAGCTGTTCGCGCGCCTCGCCCGCGTTGGCCGTGAAGGTCGTCTGCGGCGCGCGCGAGCTGGCGATGGTCACGCTGTTGCCGTTGCGCTCGATGGCGAGCATCTCGGGCGACTCCAGGCGGCGCATGAGCTGTTCGCGCACGCGCGCGCGCTCGCCGAAGGGCAGGTTGCGGACGGCCGTTTCGGCGACCGTCGTCGCGTTGTCGCTCTGCGCCGTGTCGAGGCGGAACGTGCCGGTCAGGCGGTTCGCGGCGCGGATGCCGCCGCCGCCGCGGCGCTGGTTGCCGAAGACGTTATCGTCGGCCGTCGTGCCGCCGCCGTAATTGGGGAGCGAGCGCACGTCCCAGTTCCACGCCACGCTGTAGGCGGAGGCGAGCTGGTTCAGGTCGCCGCGCAGGGTCGTCCAATCGTTCTCGGCCCTCACCGCGAGCGTCTGGCGCGTCATGAAGTCGTCGATGTAGGTGGCCTGGCGCAGGACGTTCTCCACGTCCGAGGCCGCCGAGTTGCGCGCGTCGAAGCGCGAGCGGAGCTGGTCGGTCGCGTTCTCGAAGTCGCGGATGAACTGGTTGATGTTGTCCTCGGCGCGCGTGCCGTCGTAGCGGCTGCGGTCGAGCGAGTTGTTCATGCTGGTGCGGAAGCGGTCGGCGCCGTTCTCGATGCGGCGGATGAGCCCGTCGAGCTGCCGGTCGTTGATGCGGTAGGCGACGCCCGACGGCGTCGAGCCGTAGCCCGTGTTGCCGGAGACGGGGCCCGCCTGCCGCGTCCAGTCCCACGTCACGTTGTAGACGCGTGCGAGCGCGTCGAGGTCGGCGCGCAGCGTCGTCCAGTCGTTCATGGCCTGCATGTCGAGCCGGTTGCGCAGCATGAAGTCGTTCAGGAAAGCGGCCTGACGCAGGACGTTCTCCACGTCGGCGCCCACCGACGTGCGCGCGTTGAAGCGCGAGCGCAACTGGTCGGTCGCAGTCTCGAAGTTCTGCACGTAGGTGTTGAGCTGGTCTTCGGTGCTCGTCCCGTTCCAGCGGCTGCGGTCGAGCGCCGCGGCGAAGCTCGCACGGAAACGGTCGGCGTCGGTCTCGACGCGGCGCAGCGCGTTCTCGACCTGCCGGTCGTTGATGCGATACGGGCGCTGCGTCTGCGCGTCCGCCGAGGCCAGCCCGAGGCTGAGCACGGCCGCGACGAGCGCCACGGAAATCGTCTGTCTGATTCTGTTCATCGCTCTTCCCTCCAAATGTTTGTCACTACTCTTTTTCAGAAATTTAGGCAAGGCGGCTCGTCCGTGGAAGACAGCGCCGCCCCCTGCTCCGCAAATTGAATGGGGAGAAGCGTCGGAACCCGGAGAGACATACGCTTCGAGCAAGGATTCACCTGCCCTCTCAGTTAGGCAAGCACCGTGCCCCTGTGCCCGCCTTAAGTCAAAGTGAACAGAACGCGCGCCGCGGGGTCGAACATATCCGACCGTTCGGTCTAGGTCGTGGAGGGTTGCCAAAGATTCTCGTCTCGAAGGCTCGACGAGTGGTGACATTTCGGCGCCTTTTCTGTACTGAACCTGACACCGATGTTCGGGTAACGTACAACCCCGGAGACTCATTTCAGGAGTCTCACAACACCGGTTAAGCCATCGCGCGAGGCGTGTTATCCTTGCCGCACGGGGGTTTAAAACTCATGGACAACGGCGAGGCGCAGGCGGTCATCCACTCGGCGGGCGACGGCCTCTTCATCGGCATCACGCCGAGCGGGCACGCGCAGGTGATCGAGACCGACAAGGAGCGCGCGGGCGCCGCGACGCCGATGGAGCTGCTGCTGCTCGCGCTCGGCGGCTGCACGGCCGTGGACGTGGTCTCGATTCTGAAGAAGAAGCGCGAGCAGGTGACTAGCTACCGCGTCGAGGTGAGCGGCACGCGGCGCGAGGAGCACCCGCGCGCCTACACGCGCATGGAGGTGCGGCACGTCGTGAGCGGCCGCAACGTCTCGGAGCGTGCGGTGGCGCAGGCCGTCGAGCTGTCCGAGACGAAGTATTGCAGCGTCGCGGCGACGCTCAGGCCGGGCGTCGAGATCGTGACGACCTTCGAGATCGTCGAAGACGGGGAACAAGGTTGAGAATGGCACTCTTCATCCAGCAGTTTCTAATCTGCGGCGCCTCGCTCCTGCTCGCGCTCTCGTGCGCGCGCGTCGAGCCGTCCGCGGGCCACAACGCCAACGCCGCCGCCCTCGGCTCGGCCGACGCGATTCTGCTCTCCGCGGCGGAGCCCATCGTGCTCTCGCCCGAAGACCAGACCGAGGACGCGCTCAATAACGTCCGCCGCGCCGACGAGTCGGGGCGCGCGGGCCGCGCGGGCGTCCCGCAGCTCACGCCCGGCGAGCACATGCGGCGCGCGGCCGTCTACCATTCCAACCGCGCCTTCGAGGAGGCGCGCTCGCACTGGCGCGCCCTCATCGAGCGCTACCCGACGGACGGCAACATCCCCGCCGCCCACTTCGGCATCGGCCGCACGCTCTTCCAGGAGCGGCGCTACGCGGAGGCGCTGCCCGTCTTCCAACAGCTCGGCGAAAAGTACCCGGCCACGGTCGGCGGGCGCGACGGCTTCTACTACGTCGCCGCGACGCTGCTGCGCCTGAACCGGCCCGGCGACGCCGCCGCGCGCTACGCCCAGTACGTCGAGCGCTTCCCCAACGGCGAGCGCATCGAGAACGCGTACCTCAACATCATCGACTCGCTGCGCGAGGCGGGGCGCGGCGACGAGGCGCTGCCGTGGATCGACCGCACGCGCGCGCGCTTCAAGGGGACGGCCTCGGACGTGGCCGCGCTCTTCGCGCGCCTGCGCATGGCGGTGGCGCTGCGCGACTGGGACTCGGCCGTGCGCACGAGCGACGAGCTGGGCCGCATGACGCTGCCGAAGGCTTCGAACACGACGGCGTCGGAGGTCGCGTACCTGCGCGCCTTCAGCCTTGAGATGTCGGGTCGGAAGGAGGAGGCCGTCAGGGCTTACCTGAACGTCGGCGATTCGGCGTCGTCTTACTACGGCTGGATGGCGAACGCGCGCTTGCAGAAGTTGGGGGGCGAGGCGAAGGCGTCGGCCGCGGCGCGCGAGGCGCGCGTGGCGGCGGAGGTCAGACGCTCGGCGGGCGACTTCCCCGCCCCGTTCGCCGACTCTCTGGTGCGCGCGTCGAAGAAACAGAATATTGACCCGCGCTTCGTGCTCTCGATTATGAAGCAGGAGAGCAGCTTCCGACCGCGCGCCAAGTCGGGCGCGGGCGCGCGCGGGCTCTTACAGATGACGCCCGACCAGGCGGCGAAGTACGCGCCGACGGTCAACTTACAGAACGTGTCCGAGGACGACCTCTTCAAGCCCGAGGTCAACATCCCGCTCGGCACCGCATACCTCGGCGAGTTGCAGAGGATGTTCCCAGACCTGCCGGAGGCCATCGCCGCCTCCTACAACGGCGGCGAGGACAACGTCGAGCGCTGGGTCGTCCGCGCCGTGCACAAAGACCCCGGCATCTTCACCTCCGAGGTCGGCTTCAACGAGTCGAAGGACTACGTCAACCGGGTCATGGCCAACTACCGCGCCTACAAAATCCTCTACACCGAAGACCTCAAGCCTCGTCGTTGACATGAAAGCGGAGGGGCGGCCGTTCGGTAACACGGCCGCCCCTCCGGCTGTCAGGCTTCAGCCCCTCAAAAATCACCTTTCCTGCCGCTCAATCTCACGCAAGCGCGCGGCCGCCTCCATCTTTTCAAATTCGGCCACGTCCGACACCATCAACCCCATCATTGGCACCATGTCCGGCGCCGCCGCCCCCTGCTCGAAATTCGTCTCCGGGTGCGGGGTAGGAAACTCTACGCCGGGGACGAGAGGCGCGGGCACGGCCGACTCTTCCATGATCGAGGGCGAGAGCGCGCGGTCAACGCCGAAGTTGAGCCCGAGCCCGGCGAAGAATCCGAGCACGGCCGTCATCGTCGCGGTCGCGGCGCGCGCGGCGCGGCGCTTGAGGGCGCCCAGGCCGACCGGGCAGTTGCGCGTCAGGATCGTGCCGTCGGCGCGCCGGTAGAAGCGCACGCAGAGGCGACTCTCCGAACTCGTGACGAGCGCCTCGGCCTCGCGCCGCGTCATCCCCGAGAGGTTGTAGACGTGCAGGCTGCAACTGTCGCAGTAGCGCACGCGCTCGTCGCCGACCATCTTCTCCCAGTCGGCCCGGCACGGCGCCGCGACTCTCACCTGTTCGAGCGGATTCGTGTAAGTCGGCATCAGACCTCCTCCGGCGGCGGGTATGCCAGTTTAGACGCCCGCGCTTCGCGTTCGTTCCTTAACTTTTGCGTGTGAAGCGGGCGCCGCGGCCTCGCGCTCAGCGGGGCGGCTCGGGGCTGTAGCGCGGCTCCTCGAAGCCGCGTGCGCGCTCACGCCTGCGGAGCCCGCCGTCGTCGCCCCAGGGGCGCGGCAGCAACCCGAGCCGCACGAGCGCGTCGCGGTACTCGTAGCGCACGGTGACCTCCGCCGCGGGCGTGCGTTCGAGCGGCATCTGTATCCACTCGACGCTGTGCCCGACCGAGCGGCCGATGCCGGTCGCCGCGTAGTCGTCGTCGTAGCGCGGCCTCGCCGCGGTCGCGCCCGCCGAGCCCCTCGACTTCGGCGCCTCGTTCTGCGCACGCCTCTCGCCCTCGTCACTCGCGCCGGAGCGCTCGCGCGGCCGGGGCTCGTAGTGGGGCGGCGGCGTGACGGGGTGCGGGCGCGGCGCGCTCTCGCGGAAGAAGACGGCGGTGATGACGCCGAGGTCTGAGGCGCGACCCAGACGCGCGGCGTAGGAGTCGCGCTCGGTCGTGAAGTAGAAGCGGCGCGCGCGGGTCGAGCTCATCTGCCAGCCGTTGACGCGGATCGTGCCGTAGGGCTCGATGACCCACTTGCTCGAATCCCACGCGGACGCGCGCCGCGCGTCGATGGTGTTGAGGCCGTCCACCGAGAGCGCGACGGCCACGCGCACGGGCAGGGGGTTGCGCACGAGCAGCTCGTACTCGGCGCCCTCGCGCGCCTCGACGTAGCGCCGCCCGCGCCCGTAGATGACTTCGAGCGGCCCGCCCCCGACCAGCACCTCCACGCCGAACGGGCCGGACGGCGGCCGCACCACGCGCCGCTCCTGCGCCGGAACGTTCGCCGCCCCGGCGAGCAGCAAAATTACACTGAACAACGAGATCGCACGCGCACTGAACATAAAGCCCCTCCCACGGTCAGACTTCCACACCGTTTGAACGACGAGCCGAAAATTTCTTGCGCGGGGAGACTTTTAAGCTTAAGCCAGACGTTGTCTCGAACTCAAAAACCTGCGGGCGAAGACGAGGAGCGTGAGCGTGGTGGTGACCGCCGCCGAGATGAGGCAGTAGGTGCAGAAGGCACGGATGACGAAGGCTTGCAGGTAGAGGAACCAGAGCGTGGCGAGGAACATGACGGCGACGAGCGGCGTGAGCAGACGCCGCGCGCCGTCGTAGCCGAAGGCGGCGAGCGTCGCCAGGGAGAAGACCGCGAAGTAGGCCAGCGCGCCGACGGCCGCGACGGGCACGCCGCCCGCGATTGTCGCGTAGCTGCTCTGCAAGACCTCGTCGCAGCCCGACACGACCATGCAGCGGACGCTCCGGCCCGACATGTGCTCGACCGTCAGGTAGATCGCGTCCGCCAGCCCCCCGAGCGCCACGAGCGCCACGACCGCGTCCCACACGCGCCCGCGCCCGCCCGAGCCCTCATGAATCGCTTCCGTGCTCATCATCCTTCTGAGGACTGAGTGCTGAGTGGAAGGCAGTTCTTAACTCAGTCCTCAGTCCTTGTTCGTTACTTGAGCGCGGCCTCGATCTCGCGCCGGAGGTCGTCCTCCGTGACGAGGCGGCCGGGCACGAGCTCGCGCCCGTTGAGGTAGACGGTCGGCGTGCCCTTCACGCCGAGCGCGTTGCCGCGCATCATGTCGGCCTTGATGCGCTCGGCCAGTTCCTGCCGATCCATGTCCGCCTTGAAGCGCTGCACGTCGAGCCCGAGCCGGGTCGCGTAGGAGTCGAACTGCACGCGCGGCTCCATCGAATCGCTCCACTCCTTCTGGTTCTCGTAGAGCATGTCGTGCATCTCCCAGAACTTGCCCTGGAGCCCCGCGGCCTCGGCGGCGCGCGCGGCGATGAACGCGTACTTGTGCATCTGGAGCGGGTAGTTGCGGAAGACGAAGCGGACGCGGTCGTCGTAGTCTGCCATCACGCGCTTCAGTCCCGGCTCCAGCCCGCTGCACGCGGGGCACTGGAAGTCGCTGAACTCTTCGACCGTGATGCGCGCCGAGGCGTTGCCCTTCACGTACGGGTTGGCCGCGCCGGGCTGCTGCGTCGTCGGCCGCGGCGGCTGGGCCGCGGGCGAGCCCGCGTTCGGCGGCGGGGTGTTGTTGCTGGCCGACGGGCGCGACATCAGCACGACCGCGGCGATGACGCCGACGAGCACGACGCCGATGATGATGAAGGGAAGCGGGCTTTTCGACTTCGCTGGAGCTTTGCTGGGGTTGCGACTCATTCGGGTAGCTACCGTCCGGGAAATAGTTTACAGGGCGCGTCTAAGGCTTCGGGACGCCCGTATGGTAACACTAGCGCCCCTGCCAGTCGAAATCCGCCGCGCGTTCGGGCGCGCACCCGTTTAGAAAAAGATGACACTTGTGTTAACTTTTCCAGGCCCCCCCGGATACTAGACGCGCGCGGAAACAAGTCAGTAGTCATTTACCCCGAGACCAGAGGAGACGCATGAGCGAGGCGACAACCACCCGACTGCCAGACAACCCGGTCTCGATCTACGACCGCTTCACGAACCTGTACGAGTTGACGTTCCGGATCAACGGCTACGGCCGCTCGCTGGAGCGCTACCTGCGCGAGAACCCTCTGCCGCTCCCTTCGGGCGCGCGCGTGCTCGACGCGGGGTGCGGGACGGGGCTGCTCACGCTCGCCTTCCTGCGCGTGCTCGAACGCCCGGCCGACGTCGCCTCCATAGACCTCTCGCTGCGCTCGCTCCAGACGGCGCGGCGCGCGGCCCAGAAGCTGCCGAAGAAGTCCCGGCGCCGCGTCGCCTTCGCACAGTCGAACGCGCTCACGCTCCCCTTCGCCGACGAGACGTTCGACCTGGTGCTGACGAGCGGCGTGCTCGAATACCTCCCCCTGCGCGAAGGGCTCGGCGAGCTGTCGCGCGTGCTCGCGCCGGGCGGGTACCTCCTCTTCGTCCCCGTCAGGCCGTCGCCCGCGACGCTCCTGCTCGAAGTCATGTTCCGCTTCAAGGCCCACCCGCCGCGCGAGGTCGAGGAGCAAACGCGCCGCCACTTCCGCGTCCTCGAACACTACCGCTTCCCGCCCTTCGAGCCCATCGGCTGGACGAAGTCGCTCGTCTTAGCACAAAAGCCGTAAGAGCCGTGAACCGTGAACCGTAAGCCGTGACGAGAG
>DAIRFV010000088.1:0-20687 GCA_036794905.1 Pyrinomonadaceae bacterium
TCCTGCGCAACACGCTCGCCTCGGGCGTCGTCCCGCAGATCAGCTGCATCATGGGACCCTGCGCCGGCGGCGCCGTCTACAGCCCGGCCATCACGGACTTTAACGTGATGGTGAAGCACACCTCTTACATGTTCATCACGGGGCCGGACGTGATCCGCACCGTCACGCACGAGGACGTTTCGAAGGAGGAGCTGGGCGGCGCCGAGACTCACAACAGCGTCTCGGGCGTCGCGCACTTCGCGGCCGACTCCGACGAGCACGCACTCCTGCTCGTGCGCGAGCTGCTCTCCTTCGTCCCCTCCAACAACATGGAGGACGCGCCCCGCGTCGAGACCTCGGACCCGCACGACCGCCGCGTCGAATCGCTCAACACGCTCGTCCCCGAAGCCTCGAACCAGCCCTACGACATCCGCGACGCCATCCACGCCATCGTCGACGAGGGCTACTTCTTCGAAGTCCACGAGCACTACGCCCCGAACATCGTCGTCGGCTTCGCGCGCCTCGGGGGCCGCAGCGTCGGCATCGTCGCCAACCAGCCCGCGTTCCTCGCGGGCGTCCTCGACATCGACGCCTCGGTCAAGGGCGCGCGCTTCGTGCGCTTCTGCGACTGCTTCAACATCCCGCTCGTCGTCTTCGAAGACGTTCCCGGTTTCCTGCCCGGCGTGCGACAGGAACACGGCGGAATCATCAGGCACGGCGCGAAGCTGCTCTACGCCTTCGCGGAGGCGACGGTGCCCAAGATCACCGTCATCACGCGCAAGGCTTACGGCGGCGCCTACTGCGTCATGGCCTCGAAGCACATACGCACTGACGTTAACTTCGCCTGGCCGACGGCCGAGATCGCGGTCATGGGCGCGGAGGGCGCGGTCGGGGTTCTCTACAGGCGCGAGATTGGCGAGGCGCCCGACCAGGAGGCCGCGCGGCGTGCGCGCGTCGCGGAGTTCGAGGGGAAGTTCGCCAACCCTTACGTCGCCGCCGAGCGCGGGTTCATCGACGAGATCATCGAGCCCGCCCTGACGCGCAAGAAACTTATCAGCGCCCTCTCGCTGCTCGAAAACAAGAGGGACACCAACCCTCCCAAGAAGCACGGGAACATCCCACTCTAAGGCCGCAGCGGGGGGGAAAGCGTCTCACTCAAAAATCGAAAGGCGCGCGAGATAAATTCTCGCGCGCCTTTCGATGTCTGCGTTCCCCTCCCCTTCAGGCAGGACGCTGCGGGGTCGCCGCCGGCTTATTATCTTTTTCGCGCAGAAGTTCGAGAGCCTTCTTCAACTGCAAGTCTTCCGGCTGCTGCTTCGGCGAGGCCGCCTCGGGCGCCACGTCCCTGCGGTCTGCGGGCGCGTTGGGCTGCGCGATGGGGTCGTCGTCGTTGCCGGTCAAATCCTCCGGGTCAATCGCCTCGGCCACCTCCGGCAGCTTGACCTCGACCGTCGGCTTCACGCCCTCGCCGAGGAAAGGCTTTCCGGTAGAGGAGGCCCACTTGATCGTCGTCAGGAGCAGGCCGTCGCCCGCGCGCAGCGTGAAGAGCTGCTGCTCGGCGCCCGCGCCGAAGCTCTTGACGCCGACCACGTCGCCCCGCTTGTGCTCGGTGAAAGCCGCGGCCACGACCTCGGCCGAGGCGGCAGTCCCGCGGTCGATGAGGACTGTAACGGGGCCCTCGAAGATCACAACCTTCGGGTCGGCCGGGAAGCTCTTCAGCGGCTTGTTGCCGCGCCCGACCGTCTGCGCCAGAGTCCCCTCCTTGATGAAGAGGTTCGCGACCTTCACGCCCTCTTCGAGCGAGCCGCCGGCGACGCTCCGCAGGTCGAGCACGACCTTCTGCGCGCCCTGCTTTAAGAGCTCCTGCAAGCGCGCCTTCACGTCCGCCGCCTCGCCCTCCGCGAGGCTGTTGACTTTGATGACTCCAATCTTCCCAGGCTCCGTGCGCGCTTCCGCGCCGGGGACGGAGACGGCACCGCGCTTGACGTTGAGCACGAACGGGCGCGTGCCCGCGCGCAGGACGCGCAGCTTGACCTCGCTGCCGGGCGCGCCGTTCAGAAGCTGCCGCGCGTCGTAGAGCGAGATGTCGCGCGTCGCCTTCCCGTCGATGTATTCGATGATGTCGCCCGCCTGTAGACCGGCCAGGTCGGCCGGCCCCCCCTTCACGGGGGCGATGACGTAGAGGTAGGAGGCGAACTGCGACAACTCCGCGCCGATGTTGGGCTGGCTGTTCTGCGCGCCCGCGCGGAAGCCCTTGACCTGTTCGGTCGTCAGGTAGGTCGAGTACGGGTCGAGCCCGTAGGCCAGACCGCGCAGAGCGCCCGCGCGAACCTTGTTCAGGTCGGGCTCGTCAACGTAGTCGTCCTGTATGTGGCGCAGGACGCTCTCGAAGATTCGGAGCTGCGCGCCGGGATCGTTCTGCTGCTGCTGCGCGCTGATTGACATCCAGCCGCCGACGACGGCGTAGAGCGCCAGCGACGCGGAAAAAACGACGAGAAGGAACTTACTGCGAAAAGACATCGAGCACCTCTGAATTACACTCAAACCCTGAAAAGCACTTCAGCCCTTGAGCGCGGCCGAATTGCCCGAACCCACGGGTCGGATGATACAGTAGCCGCGTACGGCGCGCAAGCCGTCTAAGTGGCACAAACGTCAAGGGTTGCGTTATACTCCGCGCCGGCCAACGGCGCAGATTTCGTCCAATTTAAAGCGAGCCGGGCAGGTCTAACGTGCAGGGTCGTGTCCTCGCCATCGACATGGGTTCCAAGAGAGTCGGCCTGGCCGTCTCGGACGAACTCCGCCTGACCGTCCGCACGCTCCCACCCCTGCCGCGCACCCCCTGGAAGCGTCTGCTCAGCTCACTCGCCGAACTTTGCGTGCAGTTTGACGTGCGAAGCATAGTCCTGGGTTTGCCGCTGCGCCTCGACGGCACCGAAGGGGACGCCGCACAAGAGGTCAGGCGCGTCGCGCGTAATCTGGAACTCTCTCTGAAGCTCCCCCTCTTTTTTCAGGACGAACGCCTCACGTCTAAAGACGCGGAGGCTTCTCTGCGAGAGCGCGGCCTTCAAGGCGCCGAGATTTCAGCGCGAATTGACAGCGAAGCCGCATCTATTATCCTGAGCGACTTCCTGGAGGTTCAGAAGAGCATCGAAGGATGAGTCGGCCGGTTGAGTCTCAACTTAAGATCAGACGGGATATGTAATGACCTTTAAACGAGTTATCATTTCGTTCGTCATCCTTTTGGCACTCGCCTGCGGAGGCGCCTTCCTTTGGCTCCGTCATGAACTACAGGCGCCGAGGCTCCATTCACAGAGCGACCAGTACATCGCCATCCCCAAGGGTTCCACACCGGATCAGATTATTCACAACCTCGAAAACCTCGGCGTTATCAGACGGGGATGGTTATTACGACTGTATGTACGTCTGACCGGCTCGGGTCAGCGCTTGAAGGCGGGCGAGTACCGCTTCCCTTCGCCAATCTCTCCCCTCGGGGTTCTGAAAAAACTCGAGGAGGGCGAGCAGCGCCTGAGCCGCCTGACCGTCATCGAGGGCTGGACGCGCTGGGACATCGCCGCACTCCTCGCGAGGATTCCGGAACTCAAGCTCAAGAGTACAGAAGAGGCGCTCGCGCTTTTAGACGACACGAGCGCCATACGCGACATCGACCCCGCGGCCCGGAATCTCGAAGGCTACCTGTACCCCGACACATACAGTTTTCAGCCGGACGCGACCCCGCAACAGGTCGTCGAGACGATGGTGAAGCGCTTCCGGCAGGTCTGGGGCGAACTGACCGCGAAGCACGCCGTTCCGTCTCATCTCAGCCCGCGAGAGGTCGTCACAGTCGCCTCGCTCATCGAGACAGAGGCGAAGCTCGCCGGCGAGCGCCCGCTCGTCGCCTCCGTCATCTACAACCGTCTGAGGCGAGACATCCCGCTCGGCATCGACTCGACCGTCATCTACGCCTCGAAGGCCGCCGGCAAGTGGAGGAATAACGGCAAGGTCTACCAGAGCGACCTCGACCGCGATTCTCCATACAACACGCGCAAAGTGCGTGGACTGCCGCCCGGGCCCATCGCCTCCTCGGGTCAAAGCTCGCTCGAAGCGGCACTCAAGCCCGCGCAGACGGACTACATCTACTACGTCCGCGCGCCGTCGCGTAACGACGGCGCGCACAACTTCTACAGCGACGAGGCGGGCTTCCAGCGCGGCGTGCAGGCTCTGCGGGAGTGGGAGCGCAACCGCAACGCCAACCTCTCGGCGCCGCCCACGCCCTCCGAGGGGACGGACGTCCCGGCTCAGCCCTCCCCTTCTCCTTAAAATTGCATCAAAGCCATCGGGTTTCGGAGTAAGTCTTGAATTCGACTGTTCGTTGCTTTATGCTCACAGGCGTTCCCCCCTCGAATTGTTGACAAGGTCAGGGCAAAGGGGCTTTCCATGAAAACGCTTCTCTCAGTCGCGCTTCTTTTATTCGTCTGCACCGTCTGCGCCGCACAGGAGAAGGGCGTCGACCAGCAGAACGACCGCATACGTGACAGCAGCAACAACCGCCAGCCGGCCGTCAACGGCAGCAAAACGGACACGGGCGTCGGGCGCGGCATGGACTTCGGCAAGGGGAAGACGCAGCCGCCGCCACCGATCCCGAACCCCTACCGCTTCCAGGCGCCGAACGACGTTTTGACGAAGGCCGCGCAGGAGTTGATGCGCGAAAGAAAGCTCATCATGGACGACACCGTCTCGAAGCCCGAGACGGGTCTACTGGTCTCACAGCCCTACACATTCACGCGCGGGACGATGGTCACCTCCTCCGAGTTGTTCCGTTTCGCGGAAGTCCCACGCACCGAGCAGGGCAACTGGGCGCGCGGTCGCTACACGCTCGTCGTCGAGATTCAGCCCATCGACAGTACGAACTCCAACGTCTCCGTTAACGCACGTGTCGAGGGCCGGAGCGACAACGTGCTCGGCGCCGAATGGCTCTCGCTGAGAAGTAACGGGACGGCGGAGACGGAATTCCTCGTCGCACTGATCACGAAAATCACGGGCGCCCCCCCGACCGGATACGAAACGGAGCAATAGTCACTGCCCCTGATTCAAGGGTCTCAGCCGGAAAGTTAAACCGTTAAGTTTGAACGGCGAAGGTGCGCAAAGCTCAACTATCAGTCGAACAAAGTCTTAAAGATGAGTTACCTCAAAACCCTCGTTTCGGCCGGCCGAAAGACCGCCTTCACGCTCGGCCTGCTACTCCCCTCCCTGCTTTTGTCAGCCTGTCAGTCAACTCCGGACGCGCAGCGGCAGAAGGCGGCGCAGCCGACGCCGACGCCGAAGCCCTCGCCCGAGGCTCACGTCTTTGTTGACGAGGCGATGCTGGCCAAACCTTACGCGATCATCGGCGGCGCGGTGCAGAACGTCGGCAACGAGAAACTTGATAAACTCTCGGTCGAGATTGAGCTGAGGCGCAGGGACGACTCGGGCGTCGAGACCCGTGAGATAAAGGTCGAGCCGGGCGACCTGGAGCCGGGCCAAAAGGGCAGGTTCTCGCTCAAGGTTCTGTCGGAGGAGTGGAGCGGTTCGCGCGTCGTCGGGCTCAAGAGCGGCGCGCGCGCGCAGGGGGATGTCGCCTTCAAGTCCCTGCCGGGCGCGAAACGGCCGCCCGAGAAGATTAAGGAGAACGTCATCATCGTCAAGACTCCCAGGAAGAAGTCGTCCGGCGACGATTTCATCAACACGCCCGACACGCCCTACAGCGTTCCTTAAAAGGGTCGCAGCTCGCGTCCAACTTTAAGAGTCGGCGAGCCGACAAAGCTCATGTAAAGCATTTACTGAACGGCCTTACGGCGCCCACGCCTTGCAACCCGACGTCTCTTCGACAGCATCCCTAATAGCGTCGGCCGTGTTAAACTTCAGGCGCTCGCGGAATTTTCTAAAGGAAAGCTTTAAAGCCGCTCTCATGTACAGGGCTACAGCTCTTATAGCCTTATTCGTTGTGCTCAGCCCGTTCGGCGCTTCGGCTCAACTGCCGTCGGCCGCCGACGACAGGCCGCGCCCCAGGTACAGGCCGCAGCGTGGCGACATGGCCTCGCCGGAAGAGGAGATGCTGAGTCGCGCGGAGATTCGGCGGGAGGAGGAGACGCACAAGGAGATGGTCGAGCGCGCCGACGAGGTCGCGCAAATCGGAGACCAACTCCTAGCCTCCTTCAAGAAGAACAATTCCCTCACCCGCGACGACCAGAAGAGGCTCGAACGGCTCGAAAAACTCGCCCGCAAAATCAGGGGCGGCGCGGGTGGCTCCGACGACGAGGAGGAGCTGAGCGACCCGCCGGGTCAGATCGAAAGCGCCGTCACGCGCCTCGCCAAACTCTCCTGCGACTTGAAGCAGAGCGTGTCCAAGACTTCGCGCCTGGTCATCTCTGCCAACGTCATCCGGCGTTCCAACGAAATGATCGAATTGATCCGCCACATTCGCACCATCAAACTGCCATGAAGATTTCGACGCGCGACACGCCCCGCCCCGCTCCCCCCCGCCTGCGTTCGAAGACGAAAACCCTGCTGTTCATCCTGTCCCTCCTGTCGCTGGCCGCGCAGGGGGCTTTCGTGCGCGCGCAGCAGGACGACGAGGACGAGGTCGTCCGCGTGAACGCCGAACTCGTCGTGCTCAACGTCACCGTGACGGACGGGAGCGGGCAGTACGTCAACAAGCTGTCGCACAAAGACTTTAAGGTTCTTGAGGACGGCGTCGAGCAGCGCGTCACGCTCTTCTCTGTCGAGGAGACCCCGTTCGCCGCGGCCATCCTGCTCGACACTTCCGGCAGCATGGAGACCCGCCTGACGCTGGCGCGCGCCGCCGCCCTGCGCTTCCTTGACGGGCTGCGCGAGGAGGACATGGCGGCCGTCTACCACTTCGACTCGAAGGTGGAGCGTTTGTCGGACTTCTCGCCGGGTCGAGACCTCCCGCCCGTGGCTTACGACCTCGGCTCCAAGGGAATGACCGCGCTCAACGACGCGGTCGCGCTCGCGGCGAAAGACCTCGCCAAGCGGCCCGAGAAGCGCAGGGCGATTATCGTCCTCTCGGACGGCGCGGACACGAAGAGCAGCGCCACGCCCGACAAGGCGCTCAACGCGGCGCTCGCGGCCAACGCCACCATCTACACGGTGGACATGTCCGACCCGCAGTTGAACCAGGCCGCGCGCATGTCTGCGGCGGGCACCCTCAAGAACTACGCGAACAAGAGCGGCGGCCGGTTCGTCTCGAAGCCGGGCGGGCGTGCGCTCGACGAGGCGTTCAGGGAAATTCTACAGGAGTTGAGCAACCAGTACACGCTCGGCTACCGCCCGAACAACAACGCGCGGGACGGCCGCTGGCGCGCCATACAGTTGAAGCTCTCGCGGCCTGAACTCAGCGCCCGGACGCGCAACGGCTACCGCGCGCCAAAGGGTTAGGGCGCGCGGGTTCAGAGATTACTCGAACGGGATTTTCGGCTCCTGGTTGTTTATAGCCGTCGTTATGTGGGTTTCGGGAGGGTCGTTTTACGGCTTGAGGTCGTTTAAAGGCTCGTCGCGTTTCGAGCCTTCTCCGCGTGGCGCTCGAAGGCGAGTTCGACGAGGCGTTCGATAACCTGCGTGAAGGGTACGCCGGAGGCGTCCCACATCTGCGGGAAGCCGGAGACATCAGTGAGGCCCGGGATGGTGTTCAGCTCGTTGACGAGAAGTTTGTTGGTATCTCTCCTCAGGAAAAAATCCACACGTGCGAAGCCCGCACCGTCCACGGCCTGGAAGGCTCGTACGGCCAAATCCTGTATGCGCCGGGCCAGGCGCTTCGGGATGGGCGCGGGGACGACGAACTGGACGTGCCCCGTGCTCGAATACTTCTCCGTGTAGTCGAGGAACTTCGCCTGCTCGTCGTGGACGATGTACTCGCCCGGCAGACTCGACTCGGGCTCGTCGTTCCCCATCACCGCGCACTCTATCTCGCGCGCGTCCAAACCCTCCTCGACGATGATTTTACGGTCGTAGCGCGCCGCGAGATCGACGGCCGCGACGAGTGTTTCCGCGTCGTTTGCGCGCGAAACTCCGACGGACGAGCCCAGGTTCGCGGGCTTGACGAAGCAGGGGTAGCCTATCTCGCGCTCGACGCGCCCGCGGACTTCGGCCGGATTTTTCTCCCAATCGCTCCGCAGGAACCACTCGTATTTGCAGACGGGCAGCCCCGCGTGCCGGAACAGAATCTTCATCGCCACCTTGTCCATCCCCGTACTCGACGCCAGCACGCCGCACCCGACGTAAGGGATGCCGGCCATCTCCAAAAGCCCCTGAATCGTTCCGTCCTCGCCGTAGGTTCCGTGCAGCACGGGGAAGACGACGTCGAGCCGCTGGTCGCCGGCCTCTGCACCCTCTCGACGCAGGAGGCCGCCGCGCGAGGGGTCTACGACGAGCGCGGTGCTGCTTGCGCCGCCGCCGTCCGCGTAATTTGCGAGCCGGAGCCGCGCCGACTCGGGCAGCAGCGCGGCCGACTCGGACGGCGAGAGCCAACTCCCCTCTTTCGTGATCGCGACCGGGACGACCTCAAATTTTTCTGTGTCAACGGCCTCGATGACCGAGCGCGCCGAGCGCACCGAGACCTCGTGCTCGCCCGAGCGGCCGCCGTAGATGACCCCGATCCGAATCTTTTTCGTCATGTGTTCCAAATCGCCAGCCTGAAAAAATTTAGCCCAAGGCTAGCCGGCACAGCAGCTTCGGGCTCGTGAGCTGAGAAATCACCACAGCACCCGTCTGCACTAAAGGATGGACTTGCCGAGTGCCGAAAGAATCAACTCGACGCCCAGTTCGGCCGTCCGGTTGTTGATGTCGAGCGCGGTGTTTATCTCTACCACTTCGAGCGCGCGCGCGCCGCCGGCCTCCGCGATCTTCTCCATCGCGAGGTGCGCCTCCCTGTACGTGAGACCCCCGCGGACGACCGTGCCCGACCCGGGGGCGTCGCCTGGGTCGAGCGCGTCCACGTCGAGCGTCACATGATAGCCGGCCGGCGCCTGCGAGGCGATGTGGACGGCCTCATCCACGCACGCGGCCATCCCGCGCTCGTCAATCTCGCGCATGGTGAAGAAGCGTAGGCCGAGTTTCCGTATCAGCTCGCGCTCGCCGGGGTCAACGTCGCGCGCGCCGATGTGAGCGCAGAAGCGCGGGTCGAGCTTCGGCGAGAAGCCCTCGATGCCGGTCAACTCCGGCGCGCCGTAGCCGAGGAGCACGGCCAGAGGCATCCCGTGGATGTTGCCGGAGGGCGTCGTCTCCGGCGTATTCATGTCGGCGTGCGCGTCGAACCAGATGAGGCCGATGGGCTCGTTGCGCGCGTGGTAGAAAGAGGCCACGCCCGCGATTGAGCCGATGGCGATGGAGTGGTCGCCGCCGAGGACTATCGGCAGCTCGCCCGCCTCCAGCGCCCCACGCACCTCTGTCGCTAACTGCTCACACGCGGACTTTATCTCGGCGAGGAAGCGCAGCTTCTCGCCCGCGGGCGGCGGCTCGGCCGGGCATTCCATCCGAAGGTCTCCCCTGTCCCGAACCTCGTAGCCTAGCCCCTCGACTCTCTGCCGCAGACGCGCGACGCGCATCGCCGCCGGGCCCAGGTCAACGCCCGCTATACTGGCGCCGAAGCCGCAGGGCGCGCCGATGATGCAGGCGCGCTTCCCTTCACCGGGGAGTCCCGCGCGCGGCGTCTTCTTTTCTTCAAGCACTTCGCTCATATTGCGTAAGACCCAACGTTATCGGTCGCGCTTCACCCGCCGAGGTTGAAGCCAACGCCGCCGCCCCCCCCGCCCTGCGTGGGGAAGAAGGGCTTGAGGAGGCCGGCGAGCGCCGCGAGGTTCCGCGTCTGAATCAGAATTTCGCCCGGCCCCGTGAATTCTGCGACCACGCCCTCGCCGCTGACCATGCTGCGGAAGAAGCCCGCGGCGGCCTTGCGCAGAGTGTACTGCGTCGTCCCCTCCCAAGCGACGAGGTGCCCCGTGTCCACCACGTAACGCTCGCCCGCGGCGAGGCGTTTGCGGTGTATCGCTCCGAAGGATGAGAGAAGCAGGAGCCCCGTGCCGCTCACCTGTAGGACGAACAGCCCCTCGCCGCCGAAGAAGCTCTTGGCCCCGCCCCAGCGCGTGTCCACTTGCAGCCCGGCGTCGCCCGCGAGGTAAGAACTCGACTGGACGAAGAAGAGCTGGTTGTTCAAATCGATGGCGGCGATGTCGCCGGGGCTGCCCGGGGCGAAGGTGACTTCGCCGGGGCCCCCGCGCGCCGTGAAGGTCGAGACGAAGGCCGACTCGCCGCCGACAGCGCGCTTGAACGCGCCCATCAGCCCGCCCTTCATCTGCGACTCCAACTCGACGTTGGCCGACATCGAGACCATCGCGCCCGCCTCGGCCTGTATCGACTGCTCGGCCGCGAGCTGCACGACGGCGAGCGCGAACGAAGGCTGGTGCAGGATTTCGAACGAGTAGCCCCGGCCCTGCCCGCGCGCGTCCTGGTCGATGTGAATTCCGCCGCCGGCCGGCGCCGCCTGATACTGTTGCGGCGGCGGCGGCGGCGGCGGCGGGGTCGCCGCGACGGTGGTGCCGCAGGCACCGCAGAATTTCGCCCCCGGCACGAGGCCGGCCCCGCAATTCGCACAGTTCATACGCTCTCACCTCCCACGCTCTCCACAATAACCCGCACGGCCTCCTCCGGCGTCCGGACGAAGTTGAGGAGGGCCACGTCCTTCTCGCTCACGACAAGATGCTCCCTGAACGACTCGATGACTTTCGGCCAGCAGTCGCCGAGCAGCACGAGCGGGCGCGGCTCGATGACCCTCGTCTGGAGTTTGTTCCAGACGAGCGACAACTCGGTCACGGTGCCCGCGCCGCCGCGCAGCGCGATGAAGCCGACCGAGCGCTCGATGAGGTTCTGAAGCCGTTCGTAAAAGTGCACGCTCGCGACCTTCTCCGTCAGATAGCGGTTGGGCTCCGACTTGAACTGATTCATGGTGATGCCGAGCACGCGCCCGCCGCGCTCGTGCGCCCCGCGGCTCGCGCCCTCCATCACGCCGAGGTAGCCGCCCGTGCAGATGGTGAAGCCGCGCTCCGCGAGGAGCTGACCCAGCCGCAACGCCTGCCCGTACTCCTCGCAATCCTCGCCGCACTTCGAGCCGCCGAATATCGTTACGATCTTTTCCATTGAAAACCCGTGAACGTGAACCGTGAACCGTGACGAGATTAAAGACCTTCCTTCCCGTCACGGTTCACGGTTCACGCCTCACGGCCTCAGTCTGTAAAGCATCCGCGGGAACGGGATGGTTTCGCGGATGTGCTCGATGCCGCACATCCATGCGACGCAGCGCTCGATGCCCATGCCGAAGCCCGCGTGCGGGACGCTGCCGTAGCGGCGCAGGTCTAAGTACCACTCGAACGCCTCGCGGGGCAGCTCGTGCTTGGTGAGCTGTTCTTCGAGGAATTCGAGCGAGGTGGCGCGCTCGCCGCCGCCGATGACCTCGCCGTAGCCCTCGGGCGCGAGCACGTCTACGCCGAGGGCGAGGTCGTCGCGCTCGGGGTCGCGCTTCATGTAGAAGGCTTTGACGGCCGCCGGGTAGCGGTGAACCATGACCGGTCTGTCGAAGCGCGAGGAGATGTAGGTCTCGTCGGGCGCGCCGAAGTCGCCGCCCCACTCGAACTTCTGCTCCAGCTCGCCGCGCTCGTGCCCCTCGTGCAGAATCTTCACGGCGTCGTCGTAGTGGACGCGCGGGAACGGCGGCACGATGGCTTCGAGCTTCGAGGTGTCGCGCTCAAGGACTTTCAGCTCCTCCCCACGCTCTTCGAGCACGCGCGCGGCGATGGCGGAGAGGAAGCGCTCGCTCAGGCTCATCACGTCGTCGAGCGTGGCGTAGGCCATCTCGGGCTCGACCATCCAGAACTCGGTCAGGTGCCGGCGCGTCTTCGAGCGCTCGGCGCGGAAGGTCGGGCCGAAGCAATACACTTTTCCGAAGGCCGCGGCCGTCGCCTCGTTGTAGAGCTGGCCGGACTGCGACAGGTACGCCTTCTCGTCGCCGAAGTAATCCACCTCGAAGAGCGTCGTCGTGCCCTCGCACGCCGCGGGCGTCAGGATGGGCGTGTCGCAGAGGATGTGCCCTTCGCGGTTGAGGAAGTCGCGGACGGCGTTGACGACGGTGTGGCGCACCAGCAGGATCGCGTGCTGCCGGCGCGAGCGGAGCCAGAGGTGGCGGTGATCCATGAGGAACTCCGTCCCGTGCTCCTTCGGCGTGATGGGGTAGCCCTCGACGCTCTGCGTGACTTCCGCCTCGGCCACGTCGATCTCGAAGCCGCCCGGCGCGCGCTCGTCTGCGCGGACGTTGCCGCGCACGGTGACGGCCGACTCCTGGCCGACGTGCCCGAGCGCCTCCCAGACCTCGGGCGCGACCGCTTTTTTGAACACCACGCACTGGACGACGCCCGTCCCGTCGCGTAGCTGCGGGAACATGAGCTTGCCGCTCGAACGCGTGTTGTAGACCCAGCCCTGCACGGTGACCTCTTCGCCCACGTGGCGCGAGAGCTGGTTGATGTAGACCTTTTGCATCTGTGTCTTAAAACGCGGGCGGCGCCTGCTCGGAAAGCGTCGTTGAAAGCCGCCCTGCCTCCCTTCGGTTCAATAAAATCAGGTGTTTTTACCGCTCTCGCCCTCCGAAAGCTCCTCCCCCTCCAGGCGCGCGCGCAGGGTCGAGCGCAGCAGTGGGAAGCGGCCGAGCCAGTCGGCGGCCTGGACGACGATCTCCAGCATCGGGTTGATGAAGTGCGCGTAGGTCTCGCCGCGCCCGGCGACGGCCGTCTGGTAGGAGAAGGTGCCGACGGCCTTCAGGCAGCGCTGGACGGTCATCAGGCGGAACTCGTATGCGAAGTCGTCCGGGTCGATGCCGTCGAGCCCCCGCGCGCGCCGCTCGTCGAGGAAGTAGAGCCGGCGCTCGCGCACCTCCGCGAGCGAGGGCATCGTCGTCCTTCGGTCGAGCAGGAGCGAGACGAGGTCGTAGCTCGCGGGCCCCATGCGCGCGTCCTGATAGTCGATGATGCGCAGCCGCCCCTTCGCGTCCACCATCAGGTTCGACGAATGAAAGTCGCGGTGGCAGAGCGTGCGCGGGCGGTTCGACAGCTCGGCCGCCACGTCGTTCAGCTCGGCCCGCAACTGCGCCTCTTCGCCGTGCTTGATGGTCTCGCCGCGCAGGCTCTTGAAGTAGTGCTCGAAGAAGTAGTCCAGCTCCCAGGAGAGCTTCGCCTCGTCGAAGGCGAGGCGGCTGGCGATGGACTGGCGCTCGTGCGCGAGCGCGGTGGCGGCCTGGATGTCGGCGATGACGGAGATGGCCTGCTCCAGGTACGACTCGCGCTCGTCCTCCGAAGCCGTCTCGAAGACGCGCCGGAGCTGGCGGTCGCCGAAGTCCTCCTGGACGATGATGCCGTTCAAAGGGTCAACGTCGAGGATGGAGGGGACGGGCAGCCCGGCCTCCGTGAAGAGGCGCGTCACGTCCATGAAGGGGTGTATGTCGGGGTCGAACGGCTCGGGGTAGACGGCGGCGACGGCCTTCGTGTTCTTCCAGGGGAGGCGGAAGTATTCGCGCGTCGAGGCGTCGGGCGTGAGCGCGAGCACCTGCGCGGTGTCGCCCCCGAGCCGCTCGACGTACTCCGTCAGGCGCTCGCGCGCCGAGGTGCGGAAGGCGTTCGGGGTGATTTGCGAAGGGTGGTGCATGGGGCGAAACGTCCGGGGCGGCCTGAAGTGATGCGTGAACGGTGAACCGTAAACCGTGACAGGAAAAGACACACTCCCCTTCTTGTCACGGTTCACGTTTCACGGTTCACGTTTCATCTTTATACGCCTGTCGGCGCGCGTGGATTGTATCACTCAGGTATTGGCGCCACAAAATTTGAGCCGCGGAACTCGCCCCGCAAGCCCTTCTCCGGGCGCTCGACCCCGCGCGCCAGCTCGGCGCGGACGACCGCCACGTTCTCGAAGATTTCGCCGGGGCCGACGCCGACGCCGGCGCCGAGCACGGAGCGACGGACGCGCGCGCCGCTCGCGATATGGACGTTCTCCCAGAGGACGCTCTCCGCGACCGTCGCGCCCTCTGCGACGGCGGAGCCGACGCCGAGTTCGACGTTGCGCCCTTCGCGCCTCATGAGCGTCACGCTCGTGTCGAGATAGCGGCGGACGGTGGAGAGTTCGTACCAGGAGCCGCCGGAGACGTGCGCCGCGACGCGCTCGCCGCGCCCGATGGCGGGGACGTACACGTCCGTCACGGAGTGCGAGAAGACGCCGGGCGGGATGAAGTCGAAGACCCTCGGGTCGAGTATCTGTATGCCCGTGAACATCAAAGGCACATCTTCCACCGCCACACTCCCATCCGGATGGGACTCCCCTGCGCCGTCAACAACGCCTGCGCCCTCACTCTTAATTTGAGCAGCGCCGGGGGCGCCGCCGGGCTTATCGGACGCGGGCGCCGGGTGGCCGCCGAAGCCTGTGACGAGACCGTCGCGGACGTTGACCGTGCTGTAGCGCTCGCGCGCGGGGTTCGGGCGCAGGACGAGGGTGGCGAAGGCGCGGTGGCGCCTGTGCGTGTCGAGCGCTTCGCGGAGGTCTATGTCGGTAGCGAGCTTCCCGTTGATGACGACGAAGGCGTCGCCGTCGAGCAGGTGTCGCGCGTTGCCGATGGCGCCGCTGGTGCCGAGGATGACCGGCTCCTCGACGTAGTGGAAGCGCACGCCGAAGGCGCGCCCGTCGCCGAGCGCGGCGCGGACGGAGTCGGGCTGATGGTGGAGGTTGACGACGATGTCGTCGAAGCCGTAGCCGGCCAGGTACTCGGCGACGTAGCCGATCAGCGGCCGACCCATGAAAGGAATCGCGGGCTTGGTGCGGTCAATCGTCAGCGGCCACAAACGCGTCCCGTAGCCCGCGGCGAGAATCATCGCGCGCATCTGCCTTTATGAAACCTCTTTTAGTTTTAGTCTAAAACGATGCCTGAGAACTTAGCACAAGTTAACCACAGAGACACAGAGACACGGCTTGAAGAGATAAGTCTTCAAGCCGTGTCTCTGTGTCTCTGTGGTTACTTCTCTTCCCTACGAGGCTTGCGCGGCGTCCCGGATGGTGAGGTCGAAGGTGCCGGGCGCGACCTTGCGGAAACGGCGGTTGCGGTTGAGCGAGACGGCGATGCTGATGGTCGGGTTCTGCCCCGTGAACTGGAAGCCGCCTTCGAGCAGACGGTTGTAGAGTTCGTTGACGTGGAGCGGCCCGCCCGACTCGCGCAGCAGGACGGCCGCGGCGTGCGGGATGGTGCGCTCGAAGAAGCGGTCGCTCTTCGGCGCGATGTCGGAGCGGATGGGCGGGATGTGGTGGCGGAAGGCGTGCTCGCGCGCGGCCGGCTGGCTCTGCTGCTGGTAAGGCGCGTGCGACGGCGGCGCCTGCGTGTTGTTGGCGCGCGCGTTGGCCGCCGCGTCCCGGCGCAGCGCGAACTCGATCTCCGCGTCCGAAGGGGGCGCGGCCGTCTGCGCCGCGCCGAACATGGACGAGAGGATGCGGAACATCGCATTCTCGGTCTGGCTGATGACCTGGTCGATCTCGTTCAGCTCGGTGCGGACGCGCTCGGCCTCCGCCTCGAGGTCGGCCAGACGCGCGGCGCGCCGCGTCCGCGCCTCGCGCGACTGCCTCAGCGTGTTCTCAAGTGTGGCGAGAAGGTTTTCGTCAGGCATTGTGGGCCGTTAGCCTTTAGCTGTCGTCTTGTAGCTTCTTCGTCGGATGGCTGAAAGCTAACAGCTAAAAGCTAACAGCCGGAAGCTTCCTTCACATCTCCCTTTCGAGGATATACGAGGGGATGGAGCGGAGCCCGTCGGCGTACTTGGAGGGCTCGATCTCTTCGAGCGCCTTGACGGCGGCCTCGGCGTACGAGGAGGCGGCGGTGCGTGCGCGGTCGAGCGCGCCGCTCTTCTCGGCGGCGCGGACGAGCGCTTCGCGCGTGAACTCGCCGTAGGCGCCTTCGCGCATGACGGTCTGCACGCCCGACCTCATCCGCGGCTCCTCCGCGAGCAGGTGGATGAGGGGCAGCGTCACCTTCCCCTCCAGCAGGTCGGCGCCCGCGGCCTTGCCCAGAGAGCCTTCGTCGGAAGTGAAGTCGAGCAGGTCGTCCACGAGTTGGAAGGCCGTGCCGAGGTTCATGCCGTAGTCGCCGAGCGCGCGGCACTGCGAGGGGTTCGCGCCGCCGAGGATGGCCCCGATCTCGCAGCAGGCGCTAAAGAGGTACGCGGTCTTGCGCCGGAGCACGTCGAAGTACTGCTCCTCGGTCACGTCGGCGCGCCCGAGCAGCGTCAACTGGAGCAGTTCGCCCTCGGTCATCTTCCGCGTGACCGCGGTCAGGATGTCGAGCACGTCGAGCGAGCGCTCTTTCAGACTCGTCTCGAAGGCCGACATGTAGAGCCAGTCGCCCATGAGCACGGCGGCCTGGTTGCCGAAGCGCGAGTTGATCGAGGGCCGGTTGCGGCGCGTCTCGGCGTTGTCGATGATGTCGTCGTGGACGAGCGTCGCCGTGTGGAGGAACTCCATCACGGTCGCCATCCGCACGACGTTCTGGCGCGCGGCGTCGGCGCCGACCGCGTAGGCCGACAGCAGCGTCAGCGCCGGGCGCACGCGCTTGCCGCCCGAGGCGCGCAGGTAGTCGCCGATGTAGGCGATGACCTGAATGTTCGAGCGCGCCTGCCGCTCGAACTCCTGCTCGACGAGCGCGAGTTCGGGCGCGACCAGACTGAAGATGCGCCGCGCCGTCAGCCGCTGCTCCTCGACCGCCGCTGTGTTACCGGAAGTGTTCATAAGAGATGCGTGAACCGTGGAGAGCCGTGAACCGTGAACCGTCAACCGTGACGAGAGAAGACGGCTTGCCTTCTCTCGTCACGGTTGACGGTTCACGGTTCACGCTCTTTCACGGTTCACTAGTTCGATCTGTAGTTCGTGAACTGCATGTTGATGCCGAAGTCTTTCGACTTGAGTTGGGCGATGACGTCCTGAAGGATGTCGCGGTCGCGCCCGGTGACGCGGACGGTGTCGCCCTGGATGGCGGCCTGGACTTTGAGCTTCGACTCCTTGATGAACTTGACGATCTCCTTGGCCTTCTCCGAGGGGATGCCCTGCTGGATGGCGACGTGCTGGCGGACGGTGCCGCCCGCGGCCGGCTCGACGCGGCCGTAGTCGAGCGCCTTGAGCGGCACGCTCCGGCGGACGAGCTTCTGCTGGAGGATGTCGTTCATGTTGCGGAGCTTGGTCTCGTCCTCGGCGGTGAGGATCAACTCCTCCTCGCCTTCGAGCCTGACCTCGGCGCGGCTCCCCTTGAAGTCGAAGCGCTGCCTGACCTCCTTCATCGTCTGGTCGAGCGCGTTCTTGACCTCCGCCATCTCCACCTTAGAAACAATGTCGAATGAGTTCTGCTGGGCCATAAGAAGTGTGACGAAGCCGTCACGGCTTTTATAACATTTCGGGGCTGAGAGGAAAAGTTGATTGTGCCGTTCGGCGCATGGTCGCCCGCCGCCCGCGCGGGTTGGGTCAGGCCCGCCCCACGCCGAAAAGGCGCGAGAAGTTCTCCGAGGTCGCGCGCCCGAACTCTTCCGGACTGACGCCGCGCAGCCCGGCGAGGAAGCGTGCCGTCTCGACGACGTGGGCCGGTTCGTTGCGCCGCCCGCGGTGCGGCACGGGCGCGAGGTACGGGCAGTCCGTCTCGATTAGCAGGCGTTCCGCGGGCACTGTGCGCGCGACTTCCCTCAGCGCGTCGGCCTTTTTAAAAGTGACGTTCCCGGCGAAGGAGATGTGGAAGCCCAAGCCCAGCGCGCCCTCCGCCAGTGCCGGCCCGCCGCCGAAGCAGTGCATCACGCCGCCGCGCACGGCCCCCGCGTACTCCGCGCGGAGGATTTCCAGCGTCTCGGCGTCCGCGTCCCGCGAATGAATGATGACGGGCAGACGCTCCGCGCGCGCCAGCCGCAGTTGTCGCACGAAGACTTCCCGCTGCACCTCGCGCGGCGAGTTGTCGTAGTGGTAATCGAGCCCGATCTCGCCGAGCGCCACCACGCGCCTACTTCTGACGAACTCAAGTAACAAACGCTCCGCCGTCTCGTCATACAACTTCGCGTCGTGCGGGTGGACGCCGACCGCGGCGTAGACGCCCTCGTACTTTTCGGCCACGGCGACCGCGCGCTCGAAATTCCCGCCGTGCGGGTCGCCCGTCCCCACGTTCAGGATCGCGCGCACGCCCGCCCCGCGCGCACGCGCCACGACCTCGTCGCGGTCGGCGTCGAACTCCTCCCCGTCAATGTGCGCGTGGGAATCGGTGAACATGAGTAGACAGTAGACAGTAGTCAGTAGTCAGTAGAAGAACCTTTCACCGCTCGAACCGTGCGGTTCTCGTATTCAGCATCGGCAGGGCGGAGCCCTTCTGTCTACTGACTACTGACTATTGTCTACTTGAGCCTTGCCCCATTCGGCACGTCTTCGGCGAAGGTGGCGAGGACGGGGCGGCCCTCTTCGCCGACGGAGGCGGCGAGCACCATCCCCTGCGACTCGAAGCCGCGGAGCTTGCGCGGCTTGAGGTTCGAGACGACGACGATCTTGCGGCCGACCATCGTCTCCGGCTCGTAGTACTCGGCGATGCCGGCGAGTATCTGGCGCGGCTCCGCCTCGCCCACGTCCACGGTGAAGCGCAGGAGCTTGTCCGACTTCGGCACGCGCTCGGCCGTCAAGACCTGCCCGACGCGCAGCTCGACCTTGACGAAGTCCTCGATGGAAATGTACGTGGCGACGCCCTCGGGCGGGGCGGCGGCGGCCTGCGCCGCGGGCGCGGCCGGTGGAGGTTGCGCCTCGGTCGCGCCCTGCTGCGGCGGCTGTTCGGGCCGGGTGCCGGCCGCGGTCGGCGCGCCGGGGACGGCCGCCTGCGTGGCGTGCGCGCCGCCCTCGGTCGCCGACGAAGGTGTTGCTGACTGAGCCTCCGCCGCTCTGCGCTGTGTCATCTCTTTCTCGATCTCTGACATCGTCTTCGCCTTGTCTATCCGCGGGAAGAGCGGCGCGACCTCGCCGACGCGGTCGCCGGCGCGCAGCCCCCCCCAGCTCAATCCAGCGGGGTCTAACTCCCGCGGGTCTCCCGTCAACCCCAACTGCTTCCAGATGCCGCCCGAGGATTCCGGCATCACCGGGTAGAGCAGCACCGCGAGCCAGCGCAGCGTCTCGGCCGAGCGGTAGAGCACCGCCCCCAGCGTCTCGCGCTGCTCCTCGTCGCGCGCGAGCTCCCACGGCTTCGCCTCGGAGATGAACTTGTCCACGCGCGCGAGCATGCCCCACGCCGCTTCGAGCGCGCGGTGGAAGGCGTACTCGTCCACGTGCTGCACGAACTGGTCGCGCATCAGCTCGAGGCTCGTCGAAAGCTCCTGCGCGTCGGAATCCACGCCCGCGCGCTTGGCGAACAGGCGCCGCGGCTCCGAGATGTCGGGCGCGGGGACGACCCCGTCGAAGTACTTGTGGAGCATCGTCACCGTGCGGCTCACCAGGTTGCCGAGCCCGCTGGCGAGGTCGCTGTTCGAGCGGTCGAGGATGACCTCGTAATCGACCTTGCTGTCCTGCCCGAAGGACATCTCGCGCAGGAGGAAGTAGCGCACGGCGTCCGGCTTGAAGTAGCGCAGGAGGACGGGCAGCTCCAGCGCGTTCCCCAGCGTCTTCGAGCCCTTCTTCCCCGTCTGGTCGAGCCAGAGCCCGTGCGCGACGACCGTCTGCGGCAGCTCGACGCCCGCGGCCAAAAGCATCGCCGGCCAGAGCACGGCGTGCTGCCGCAGGATGTCTTTGCCGATCAGGTGGACGCCGGGCCAGAACTTCTCGAAGAGGTCTCCGCCCGCCTGCGCGCGACGCTGCTCGCTCCCCCAGCCGAGCGCCGTGATGTAGTTGATGAGCGCGTCGAACCAGATGTAGACGGTGTGCTGCGGGTCGTCGGGGACGGGGATGGCCCAGCTCACCGAACTCTTCAGGCGGCTGATGGACACGTCTTCGAGCCCGCCGCGCACGAGGCTGATGACTTCGTTGCGCCGCGCGTCGGGGCGCACCAGGTGCGGGCGCGACTCGTAGATGTCGAGCAGCGTCTCGTCGTAGTCGGACAGGCGGAAGAAGTAGCTCTCCTCGGAAACCCGGTCGAGCGGGCGCTCGTGGATGGGGCAGAGGGGGAGCCCCCCCTCCTCGGCGGCGGGAATCATCTCGGCCTCGGTCTTGAACGTCGCGCACGGCGCGCAGAACCAGCCCTCGTAGAAGCCCTTGTAGATGTTCTCGCGCCCCTTCGGCGTCCGGCGCCCGGCCGCGCGCCGCCAGAACTCGGACGCGCCCTCGTAATGGAACGGCTCGGTCGTCCGCATGAAGATGTCGTAGCCGCCGTGCTCCGTGTCGAGCGCGAAGGCGGCGAACATCTTCTTCAGCTCGCCGACGACCCAGTCCACGTGCTCGCGCGGCGCGCGCCCGGCCCGGGCCGAAGCGCGCTCGATGTTCGTCCCGTGCTCGTCCGTCCCCGTCAGGAAGTAGGTCTCGTAGCCGCGCTGCCGCTTGTAGCGCCGCAGGAAGTCCGCGACGACGGTCGTGTACAGGTGCCCCATGTGCGGCAGGCTGTTCGCGTAGTAGATGGGTGTCGTGACGTAGAAGGTTTTCATGTAGGCGAAGGC
>DAIRFV010000003.1:0-68482 GCA_036794905.1 Pyrinomonadaceae bacterium
CATGCGCGATAAGGTAGCTGGCCTGTGCCTGCTACTCAACTGAAAACTGCTCTAACATGTCCCAGGCCAGGGCCTTCTGCCCGTGCCACCTGCCTTTGACGGCGTCGTTGGCGGACGCAAAAATCGACTCAGATTCCTTCAGGATGCCAAGTGCATCGTGATACCTGTTCTCACTGATCTCAACGAGAGTGCGCCTGATGTGGATTTTAGCCTTCAACTCCACGTCCGCGTCCGCCAGAGGCTGGAGCGCCTCTTTCAGCACTACGCGGGACTCATCATGCGCCCCGAGCCGCCAGTAGCACATGCCGAGTTCGTACTGAGCTTCCGATACCTTCGCAAGCATCTCCTGAGTACGGAACTTCCGCGCCGCCTCGGAGAGCATGTCTTTGGCCTGCTCCTGTGCGCCCGAGATGTTGCGCGCACTGCCGAGCCAGCCCGTGAGTGTTCCGCACTGAAGCAAGACTTCGGCCTCCACGGCGGCCGGCCACTTCTCCACCGCCGGCCTCTGCCCGACGCCCAGCCATACCTCGCCCAGAGACGCCCGCGCGCCCTCGTACTGTCCCCTGTGGATGAGGTCTGCCGCCACCCGGCAGCGCAGTAGAACGCGCTCATTCTCAGTCAGCGAGGGGTTATCTAGTTCCCTTAATCGCTCATCTGCTAAAGTCATGTGAGGCCGTCCCTTCTCTGCGTATCACGATTTTTCGGCCGTACGCAGCAAGGCCGCCGGAGTTGTTTGGGTTCCGGCGGCGATTCTGGTTAACCCTCATAACAGCGAAAGGTGTAAGGAGATGCTTAAAGCTATCCGGGTCTCTACTTTGATACTGCTGCTGGCTTGCTCTGCCCAAGCCGGCTACATACAGAACGGCTCACCCGAACCCCCGCCGCCGTCACAGCCGGCGAGCTCCGCGCAGGAGCCGTCGGACGCGACCGATGAGCCGATTGCAAATGGCCATATGCAGAACGAAGCGCCGAGCGGCCTCGTGCAGATCGCGCTCGACGTGCTCGCGGCTCTGCCGTCGCTCTTCTAGGTTATACGACGATCCTGCCTGGTACGGGCTGCCTAGTGGCGGCTAGGTAGTAGTGTGTTTTGCGGGCGGCGGAATGCGGAGGTGACGCCCACAGGCGGGAGATTAAACCCGTCCGGCGGAGAATGCAACAGTTTTTGCACGGGGTGAGACTTTATCAATGCCCCCACGGGAAGCACCAGGTCTCTCCGAAAGCTTTTCACTTCGGACGGGCGAGGGCGGCGGCGAAGGGAGCCGCCGCCCTCCGGGGTGAGGCATGTATTGAAATGTCGAAAGCGGGTGAAACGTTTCGCACGCCGCCCTTTCACTCCGCGACCGAGTTACCTGCGGATGTCGGGCTCCGCGGCCGAAAGTTCCGGAAGCTTGGATTCGTGTCGGCGGGCGGGTGTGTCTTGGTTAGATGGGCGGTTCGCCCTTTGGCGGCCCGTACGACTGGTCGCGCACCACGGCCGTCTCCGGGTCGAAGCGGATGAAGATGTAGTCCGCGTCGTCAAGTATCTCGACGAAGCGCGGGTTCCAGCGATCACGCCCTCCCATGTAACGGCCGAGCAGACGCTCCATGCGCTCAGGGTCGTGCGGCGTGAGGCGGGCGCGCCCGCGGAAGCGCGCGTGTTGGACGAGGCCGGTCGCCACGTCGAAATCCACGACGCCGACGGCGCACCTCGGCTCGCGCCCCCTCGTCGTCGAGATCGAAATGGCTGCCCGTCGCCCGGACGATCTGCATTTTAAATGCACCGGCGGAACGTCTGAGGACGACCGCCCGTCGTCAGCCGGCGGGGGCCCCGCGGCGGCGCTGGCGCTCAAGCACCTTCGGGAGCACGACCGCCAGTTGCCCGACGACGTAGAGCGCGGCCACGGCCGTCAGCCCCAGGCGGTTGGCGCCCCACAGCCGCTCGATGAGGGCGGCGCCGTCGGCCTCGGGGGCCGTCAGACGCTCGGCCACCCAGTAGTTGTAGAAGGTCACCGCGCAGAGGCACGCGCTCGCGCCGAAGTCCGTCCTCACGCCCGCGAGCAGGTAGCCGACCACCGGCCAGATGAGGAAGCCGAGGCCGACGGGGTAGATGCCGAGGGCGGCGAAGACCTCCCGGCCCTCACCGTCGGGGGCGACGGCCCCGCACAGGATGGTGAGCGCCGCGGAGAAGACGAACCCGACCTTCGCGAACTCAAGCTGTTCCTCGCTCAACGCACCGCCCGCCTTTCACAACCCTTGAGGCCGGCAAACTCGCCGGCCGAGCCGTCACGAGCCGGCCTCTCTCAATTCTGCCACCGAGACGTACTTCGACGCTATCTTCGGGAGCAGTTCCTTGTCCTTGACGTAGAGTTCGGCGTGACCGCACCCGACGCAGACGTAGAGACCCAGAGGCGCGACGGAGAACGCGCCGAGCGGTATCACCAAACTGCCCGCGTCAACGACGTGGATACTCGCCGAACCACAGCCGGGGCACTGACCTTCGCCCATCACCCTGCTCCTCACTTGAGTAGAAAATGCTCTGCCGACCGTGCCGCGGTTGATGCGCGCTCACGCACCCCGGCCGTGCTTGAGAGCCAGCCTGAAGGGGCGCACGAGGTAGTAGAGAAAGGAGAGCCGCTCGGGCAGCTTCAGATACTCCCACTCCAAAGGGGTGGGGGTCATCAGGACATCCAGATAGAAGAGCACCTTGCTGCGCAGACCCTCTATCACCCTGGCGTCGAAGCGCAGCTCCTCGAACCGCCCCCAGGGCTCTTCGGGATCGCGCAGGAGCTTCACGTAAGACTCCGCCGCGAGGCTTTGTATCCTCGGGTCGGCGTCAATCCCTTCGACCACCTCCCGCGGGAGTCCGACGCCGAAGAGCGTGGACGCCATGTGCAGCCCCAGCCGGAGCATCCGCGTGCTCCCCTGCGCCCGCGCCCGTTCGAAGAGCACGTCCCAGTCGGGCGGCGCTCCGCGCAAGAGCGTCGCCACGTCGTAGGCCAGCCCCAGTTGACTCCAGCAGTGCTTGCTCCCGTGGACGCAGAGGAAGAGCAGAAAGTCGTTCCGGTCGAGCGTGGGGACGCTCCTCCCCGCGACGGTCGTCGCCCCGACCCTCGACCAGATGCCCTCGCCGTCCGTGTCCGGGTGGAGCCAACGCGGCGACAGCGACCAGTGGAGGTCAACGTAAACACCCTCTCTCTCGTTAGTGAAGAGGTGCTCGTTCCGGCGCCTGATGAACTTCGCCTCCTGCCCCTCGTCGAGGGAGAACTGCGGCGCGTAGCCCTGCTCGACGAGCAGGGCGCGGGCGCGCGGCACGTCCGCCGGGCGGATGAGCAGGTCGAGGTCCGCGAACTGACGCATCGCGCTGTCGCCGTAGGCCGAGAGCGCGAGCAGGGGGCCTTTGAACGGGACGGCACGGACCCCCCCGGCGTCGAGTAGCGCGAGCAGCTTGAGCAGCTTGGCCGTGAGCAGCAGGTTGCGGCGCGCGTTACCCTGCGCCTGCCCCTCCAAATGCTCGAACGCCTCTTCAGGGACGTAATCCCGCAACTCACCGCCGAGCGCGGCGTAGAGTTGCGCGAGCACCTTGTGGTGGGCTGCGAGTCTGACGAGCCGCCCCCAGTCCACGCCGCTGTTAATTATTGCCCGCGCCCCCTCCGCCTTCTCCCGCGGGGAGAGCAGGCGGAGGAGGAGCGCGAACCCGGACGGAGCCTGGATGGCGATGCCACTGGCGGATGGCATAAACCTGTATGGCCTCCTACTTCAGTCGGCGACCAGCGCCTCCTGCCGCGCCTGCGAGAGCCAGGACTGCGAGTAGAGCCCGCCCGCCCCGACCAGCTCTTCGTGGCTGCCGGACTCGACGACGCGGCCGCCGTCCATCACGTGAATCACGTCGGCGTGCATGGCGGTCGTGAAGCGGTGCGTGATGACGACCGCCGTGCGCCCGGCGGCGAGCCTTCGGAAGCGCGCGAGCCAATCGGCCTCGGCCCAAGGGTCCATCGCGCTCGTCGGCTCGTCGAGGACGATGACGGGCGACCGCCGCAGGAACGCACGCGCCAGCGCGACCCTCTGCCACTCGCCGACACTCAACTCCGCCCCGCCGTCGAACCACTTGCCCAGCAGGTTGTCGTACCCGTCGGGCAGCCGCCGGACGCAGTCGTCGGCGCCCGCCGAGACGGCCGCGTCCTCCACGGCCGCCATGTCTAACTCATCGCCCTCCGAGCCGACGGCGATGTTCTCCGCCGCCGTGGTGCTGTAGCGCACGGGCTGCTGGAAGAGGACGGAGACCATCCGCCGTACTTCTTCAACCCGCACCTCCCGCAGGTCGATCCCGTCAAACTCCACGCTCCCCTCGTCGGGGTCGTAGAGTCGGCAGAGCAGTTTGACGAGCGTACTCTTCCCCGCCCCGTTCATCCCGACAATGGCCGTGAACCGACCCGCGCGGATGTCCAGGCTGAAATCCCGCAACGCTTCGCGGTCGCCCCCCGGGTACGAGAACGTGACGCGTTTGAAACTGATTCCCTGTGCCAACTCGCGCGGCGGAATTACGGGACGCGGCGGGTCGCACACCCTCGGCGTGAGCGAGAGGAACTCGAACAGATTGCCGAGGAAGAGGCTGTTGGTGTAGACCTGCCCGAGGTGCTCAAGCGCGGCGCGCAGCGCACGCTGACATTGAAAGACGGCCTGGTAGAAGAGTACCAGACCGCCGAGCGTGACGGCGCCCAGCGCCGTCTGCCACACGACCCAACCCAGCGCGCCGGCCGTCACCAGCAGCGTGAACGTCACCGCCGCCATCTCCGCGAGGCTCTGGGCCCGTGCGAGGGCCACCCGCTCCCGCCGCAGGCGCTCGCGCACGCCCCGGTACGCCGACCTGAAGTGCCCGCCCAACTCGTAGAGGCGCAGTTCGGCGGCCGTCTCGCCGCTCGTCATCAGCCAGTCGTAGTACCAACTGCGGCGCTCGTCCGCCGTGACCCGGCGGTGCCAGTGGTGCCGGCGCAGGTTGTGACTCAAGACCACGTACAGCGCGGGCGCGGCGCCGGCCGCCAGCGCCGCCAGCACCCACCACCCGAACGTGACGAGCACCGCGAGCATGCCGGCGAGGGTGATCCCGCTCTGCACGAGCCCGCCGATGTTCTCCAACAGTTCTATCGGCCGGTACGTCGCCTCGTAGCGCGCGCGGTGCAACTGATCGAAATACTCCGGCGACTCGTAGAACGCCAGGTCAACCCCGACCGACTGGGCGTGGATCATGTCGCCGATGTAATCCCGGACGAGCTCCGCCTGCGCAGTCCTCACCCAGCCCGCCGCGCTGCGCAGCAGTTCGGCCAGCCACACCGTCCCGGCCACGAGCCCCGCCAGCACGAGCAGCGCGCCCACGTCCTGCCGCGCGCCCCCCGAACCGGCGGCCGGGGTCACCCGATCGACCAGCAACTTGACCAGGTAGACGTTCGCCACCGGCAACAGGCCCTGCGCGACGAGCAGCGCGGCCCAGGCTACAGTCCAGCGGCGCCCGGCCGACCACACGAGCCTGAGCGTCCGCGGAACGTAGGGCAATTGCGCCAGCGCGCCGCGCAGCTTCAGACGTAACAGCTTCAGAGCATCGTTCATCTCAGCGACTGTATCTGAGCGACAGCTCCCGCACCCGTTCCAGAAAACCGTCCGCGGTGTCGAACCCGTCCGGGTATTGTTCCGAGAGCTGCCGGGCGATTTCGGTCAGCGGGCGGGTGCCGTCCATCAACGACAGGATGAGACGATCCACCTCGCCATCGGCGCCCAGCTCCGGCGTATACTCAGACGACAGCCGGCGCAAACGCTCCTGCGGCAGCGGCATCCCTTTAAACGTCGTCTGCCTGAAATCAGCCTTAACGCGCGTCTGATCGCCCTGCCCAAGCACGCGCGTCTCCCAACGCCAGACGTAGTCCCCGCAGACCAGGTTGGCGTGCAATCTGATCGAGACGCTGTCCCCGGCGGCGAGTGCGACGGGGCGCTGCAAGGGGAAGAAGGCGTTGCCGTAGATGAGTTCGGGGTTCCCCGGCGCGTTCGACATCGTGACGCCGTCGCCGAGGACGGCGTCGAACCAGGCGACGACGCCGTGCGCCGTCCCCGCACGCTCCGCCGTCCAATTCACTTCCGCGCTGACGTTCGCGCCCTCAATCGTCGTGTAATCGAGCGTGGCCGCGAGGCGCGGCGGAAGCAGAAGCTGCTCGGGCGTGACCCGCGCCTTGCGCCAGGTGTTGGCGACGACCTCCCGGGCTCCGCTCATGTCGAAGCCGTACGCGGCCTCGTCGCTCGGCTCCATGTGACGGCCGTAAAGGTCGGCGGCCTCGACCAGGCACAACCAGACGGCGTCGCGTTGCGGGATGAGTACGCCGCCGGGCGCGAGCAGGCGGCGGCGCGCGTCGGCGATGGACGGGATGTTCTGTTGGAACATGGGGAGCACGCCGCGCAGATCGGAGACGACGACGTCCGCCCTCTCCGGCAAGGTGACCTCGGTCGAGAGCGCCTGGAAGAACTCGATGCGGTCGGCGAGCCCGTTGGCGACGGCGACCGTTTTAGCCACCTCGATTGAGTCATTCGGCTCGACGGCGAAGACCCTGCGAGCGCCGAAGCGACACGCCAGCATGGAGAAGATGCCCGTCCCCGCGCCGATGTCGAGCACGACACAGCCCGGCCTGACGGCCGCGCGCAGAGCCCGCGCGTAGGCGTCGCCCCGCAGGCGGTCGGCGATCATGCGGCCGTAGCTGCCCGTCGTATAAGCGCCTGCGCTCTGCCTGCTCAAAACTTCACCCCGTCAACCGGGCCGACGCCCTAAAAGAACCAACTGACGACGGTGTAGCGCTGCCCGTACGTCACGTCCCTGACCTCGTGCATGAGGTCGGAGCGGAAGCCCAGCAGAAGCCCCGCCTCGCCCACCAGGCCGAGGCCGTACTGCTTCATGCGCGGCTCTTCGAGTAGTCCGTAGAGGGTCAGGGCGCCGCCGCAGAACGAGCCGGGCGACGGAGTCTCCGTCTCGCCGTTCAGGAAAATGACGATTGACACGCGGCGGCGGCGCGCGTAGTCGGGCTTCCCCGGCGCGTCCTCGCCGTCACGGTGCGCGCGGAAGTAGTCGCCCGGCTGGTAGACGAGAAACTGCGGCTGCTCACACCCTTCGAACGTCAGCCCGAAGTGCCGCTCGATGTCGGGTTGCAGCCCCGTCAGGCGCGAGCGCACGAGCGCGCGCGTCTGCTTCGACACTTGCGCCCCTTTAGTCCGCCGCACGTCGTCTTTGATTCGCTCGTCCGCGGAATACCCGTCCACGACCGCGAGCGGCTCGCGCTCGCAGGCGGCCGCCTCGGCGCGGAGGGAGGCGCAACCGTCCGCGTCAAAAAAATCTTTGACGACGAAGAGCCCGAGGCGCGCGAAGAAGTCGGGGGGTGGCATCGCGGTTCGGCGCTGCTGAGAATAGCTCTCCCGGTTCGACCCGTGTGGCGCGCTACGCGCTCCGCGCCGCCCGTTGCGGCCCCACCTCGCCGGTGCGGCCAAAGTCTTCGAGGAGCAGGGCACAGAGGTCGGGAAGGCGCGCGGGGTCGGCGTGTGGCACCACACGGCGCACGGGCACGCGCGCCACCAGGCGACTCAGGAGCGCGAACTCCCGCGCGCGCAGCGCCCGGTCGATAAGTTGGTTGGCGTACGTGTTGGCGACCAGAGCCATCAGCCTCGCGCCGTCCGACATGCCCTCGACGAAAGGGGTGCCCGGCTCGTCCGCACGCCCGTCGAGCAGGTAGACCGCGGCCAGCGGCAGCGGTTGCGGCTGGAACGGGTGCTCATCGACGCCGAGACTCAGGTAACATTTATCCCAGGAGGGGTGGTCGGGCACGAGCCGCGGCAGCGCGTGGGGAGTCCCGTACAGCATGTCCACCGAAGAAGGCCACAGGCGCAGGTGCGGGTACGCGGGCTCGACGTAGAGCGCGCCGTCGCGTTCGGATAAGGCCACCACGTCGTCGGACAGGACGGGGTGGCCCAGCCCCGCGAAGGCCGCCGCCGTCGTAGACTTCCCGGCCCCCGCCGGCCCCAGCAGGGCGACAGCCACATCCCCGAAGGCCACGGCGCTGGCATGCAGGCACGTCGTCCCGCGCAGCCGCAGGACGAAGCCCAGCACCGGGCCGAGCAAGTACACGGCGGCGTCCTCTGCCGTCAGACTCTCCGGCCAGTCCGCCCAGACCTCAGTCCCCGCGCGGTCGATAACGACTTCCATGCCGTCGCAGTAGCGGAGATAGGAATACGCCCCGCCTGCCAGATGCCATGCCTTTAAGACGGGCTCGCCCCGCTCGTCCCGGTGGTGGCTGATATATGAAGCCTCGGCGGCGCGCGCCTGCGACTTTGCGCGCGACGGCGGCGCCGACCTCAGCCAGAGTTGTACGTCATCTCCCGGCGGCGCCGGGCAGGTCGGCAGGCCGGGGATCGGCAGGTTCGCTTTCACCCGCAGGCCGTACAGGGAGTATGAAAAAGACATCGCTTTCGGTTGGACTTTGCGCGGCTCTGACAGAGGGAAACTTATGCGGCAACTTCAGAACGCCGGGAGTGGATTGCGGCCCGAGCCTTGGGTTGAATGACGAGAGGCAGACTCGAAGGGAGGCCGAGCAGGTCACGAGGCACCGCGGAGATTAGAAGCGGTCTCATAAACATGTGCTGTTTATGAGACCGCTTCCAGTAGCTTCTCATTCAGGTGCGTCTCGAAGAGGCTGACCGCCTGCCACGATCAGCCGGTCTTCTGGTTGCCCGGGTTATCCATGCCCGTCTCCGGATTCACACTCCCGGCGGTGAGCGTCGCGATGCTTCCGTAAACGTGAAGCTCGGGCCGGTGGTACTCTTTTCCGGTGTTCGTCCCGCCCGGGGTCTGCGCGTAATCCTGTTTGGTCGGGTTCTCGTTTCGCGTCATGCTGGCACCTCCAATGGAATCTCAGACTCGGTCAGCCTCGAACTCAGCAGCCAGTAGTTTAAACTAAGTGGCCGGATTTTCAACCACAATTGCTCGGCCGTCTCCTCGGCAGAGGGCCGGCGGAGCGCCTCGACGTTGACATACTTGTGCAGCGCCGGGACGACCTCGGGGTTGGTCACCTCGTCCGCGCCGCCGTTTCGCAGCAACTCCAACACGGCGTCGCCCGCGAGCCGCGCCTTCCGGCGTGTCCTGATCGGCTCGGCCAACACGCCTTTCATCGCCTCGCGCAGAATCCCCTTGTGCGCGAACCAGGGCATCGGCGGGATCGCCAGCATGTACTCCACCAGCCGGCGGTCAAAAAACGGGTAACGCGGCTCGACCGGCACCCCCGTCGCGCCGGGGTCGGCACGCTCGAAGCCCTCCGTCCAGTAAATATCGCTCATCTGGTCGTACGCCTCCGGGCGGGCGTGGTGGACGCGCGGCGGCGGCGCATTCAGTAGTTCCAGGCGCGCCGGCAGGCCGTAGGCGGTGGCGAAGCTGTGGTTCAGCCAGCCGGGGTAGAGGTGTTTACTTTCAACCCGCCTCCCGACCACATCCCTGAGCAGAGTGCGGAAGCCGAGCGCCGGGAGACGGCCGCAGGTGCGATAGTGCCGCAGCATGCACGCGAGCACGCCGCCCAGGCGCAGGCGCGTCATCCGCCTCTTGAAATCCGTGTATGAGAAGAGCTGCAAGGCGTCGCCGCCGTCACCGCTCAACATGGCGCGGCTGTGCGCGGCGACCCGCGTGAGGTGGTCTGTGATGAGGGCCGTTAACGGGAACCAGTTCGGCTCAGTCTGATGCGGCCCCGGCTCGTCCCAGCGCTCGAACAGCTTGTAGTCGTCGAGGACGTGGAACTCTATGGGGATGCCGATGCCCTCCGCCGCGGTCGCGGCGTACGGGCGCTCTACGTCCGGGATGAGTCTGTCGTAGACCATCGTGAACGCGCGCAGGTCATACGCCTCCGACCTCTCGGACAGCAGGGCCTTCGCCGTCGCCGCGATCGATGGCGAGTCGAGGCCGCCGCTCATGCTGACGGCGACCCGGCTGGCGCGCAGGCGGTCGCCCACGGCGGCGCGCCACAGCACCTTGAAGTGCTCGACGTAGTCGCGCCCCTCCCTGTAGCGGATGCACCCGTCCGCGGGCAGCGTCCAGTACCGGGAGACGCGCCTCCGCCCCTGCGACCAGGTCAGGCGGTGCGCGGGCGGCAGCCGCCTGATGTCGGCGAAGGTGGTGGTGTCCGGCTCCTGGTTGTAGCCGAACAGGAGGAAGTCGCCGACCGCCAGGTCGTTCAACTCGGCCGAGACCTGCGGGTGGCGGCGCAGGCAGTTCAGCGTGTTGCCGAAGACGAGGGCGCCCTCGACCTCCGCGTAGTAGAAAGGCTTGACGCCGAAGTGGTCGCGCGCGCAGAAGAGGCGGCGGCGGGGCGCGTCCCAGATGGCGAAGGAGAAATCACCGAGCAGGTGCTCGACGCAGTCCTCGCCCCAGGCGGCATAGGCGTAGAGGATCAGGTCGGCGTCCGCGGCCTCATCCAGTCCCGCGAAGCCCGCGGCCTCCAACTTCCCCGTCAGCTCGGTTCGCGCGTCGAGGCGCGCGTCCGCCGTCACCCACCAGTTTCCGCCGAGGCCGCGCGGCTGCTCCTCGGCCTCCGACTCCCGGGTCGTGCGCAGCATCGCGTGTCCGAAGCCGACGGCCCCGTCGGCCCAGACGTTCTGCGCGTCCGGCCCGCGCCGCGCCATGAACCCGGTCATCCGCCGGAGCAGGTCTCGATCCACGGGCGCGCCGTCCGTGTTGATGATGCCTACGATTCCGCTCAACCTGACCTCGCCCCCGGAGAGTTGACGGGCCGCTCGAACACGGCGTAGCGGGCGCCGACGTCGCGGCTTTCATTCAGGGCGCGGCCGGAGAACTCGACCCACGCGTGTGCGCCGAAGCGCCCGCCCTCTTTCCGCGCCCCGATTCGCAATTCGCTCTCAAGCCCGTGCCGCCGCAGCAGCCACCAGAGGACGACCGACCGTTGCAGGCAGTTCGCGCGGTAGGGGCCGTGCGCCGCCGCGGCCGTGACGATTCGGCCGACGGCGCGGGCGAGCGACTCGGCGGAGCCGTCCGCCTTCGTCACGGATTTATTCACCGCCGGGGTCAGGCGGGCGAGGAGACGCTGGCACGGCCCGAGCCCCCTCAGCCGGATGAGAACTGCGACCGCCGGCAGCGCGACGGCCGCCTGCACCAGCAGCCGCCGCTCCGGCCGGGAGAGCCCGCGCAGTTGGCGCCACTTACTCATCGGCGACCTCGATCAGGCCGTGCCCGCTCAACGTTTCGATCAACTCGTAGAGGTCATGCCGGAGCCGCTCCGGTTCGACATCGAACTCGGCGAGTAACGCCTCGTAGGCGGGCTCCACCGTGCCGTTAGCGCAGAGCACTTCCCACATGCGCGTGCCGACCGGGTCTAAACCGAAGTAGCGTTCGCTATCCAGGTTGAGGAGGACGCTCTCCTCCCCGGCCCTGGAGACCAGGACGCCGGGGGGCACCGAAACGCGAGACGCTGGCGAGACTGCCATAGCTCACTCCCTTAAGCTAATCATGAACGTGCCGGGGTGATGATGAGACGCACAGGAGACTTTGAAGGATGAAGGGGAGGCAGCCCGCAAGCTGCCTCCCCTTCATCCTTCCGCCTTCATCCTTCAGCTAGTTGACGCCCCAGCCGGCGACCGTCGCGTGCTCGCCCTCGTGCCGGTGCGTGCGCTGCTCGCGCTCGGCGAGCCTCATGTCGCTGTCGACCATGATCTTGACCAGTTCTTTGAAGCTCACCTTCGGCTCCCAGCCGAGGACGGTGCGCGCCTTCGTCGGGTCGCCGAGCAGCAGGTCAACCTCGGCCGGGCGGAAGTAGCGCGGGTCGATCTCGACGTACTTCTCCCAGTCGAGCCCGAGGTAGCCGAACGCCTCTGCGAGGAACTCGCGGACGGAGTGCGTCTCGCCCGTCGCGATGACGTAGTCGTCGGGCTCCCCGGCCTGCATCATCAGCCACATCGCCTCGACGTAGTCGCGCGCGTAGCCCCAGTCGCGCCGCGCGTCGAGGTTCCCCATGTAGAGCTTCTGCTGGAGCCCGAGCTTGATGCGCGTGGCGGCGCGCGTGATCTTCCTTGAGACGAAGGTCTCGCCCCTGCGCTCCGACTCGTGGTTGAAGAGGATGCCGTTGCAGGCGAACATCCCGTAGGACTCGCGGTAGTTGACCGTGATCCAGTAGGCGTACGCCTTGGCGCAGGCGTAAGGGGAGCGCGGGTAGAAGGGCGTCGTCTCCTTCTGCGGCGTCTCGACCACCTTGCCGTACAGCTCCGACGAGGACGCCTGGTAGAACTTCGGGCTGATGCCGGCCTCGCGGATGGCTTCGAGCAGGCGGACGGTGCCGATCCCCGTGACCTCGCCCGTGTATTCCGGCACGTCGAAGCTGACGCGGACGTGGCTCTGCGCGCCGAGGTTGTAAATCTCTTCGGGCCGAATCTGCCGGATGAGCGTGTTCAGAGAGCTGGAATCGTTCAGGTCGCCGTAGACCAGACGCAGGCGTGTCCCCGGCTCGTGCGGGTCTTGATAGAGGTGGTCAATCCGGTCGGTGTTGAAAGACGAAGAGCGGCGGATGATGCCGTAGACTTCATAGCCTTTCTCTAACAGCAGCTCGGTCAGGAAGGATCCGTCCTGCCCCGTGATCCCGGTAATCAGTGCGCGCTTCGGCATGTCGAATAAGTTCCTCTCCCTGTCGGTACGATTGTTTCTTCAAAGAATCCCACTCCCGCCGTTTTGATTCAACCCGAGCGTCGGTGTGTCGGCGAAGACCTTACGCGCCGGTCAACATGCCGCCCCCGGCCGTTGCGACCTCCCCCGGCAGCGCGTCGGCGCTCATGCTCTCGAACACTCTTTCCGCCGCCAGCGCCAGCTCCTTCTGAAAGAGGTTGCACAGGTAGTTGACGTCGAGCAGCAGGCCGTCGCCGCCGAACTCCCGATAGAGGTTGATATAGCCCCACCCGGCGGTGCTGGTCGAGAGGGGCATCCGCAGCGTCCAGAACAGGTGCGAGCCGAGTATCTCATGTCCGTTAACGTCGCCCCGCTCCCACTCCCAGCATATCAGCCCCCCGCGCACTTCCGCACCCTCCAGGCCGTAAGCCTCCGCCTCCCGCGCGAGCACACTCCGGCTCAGCTCGTAGTCGCCGCCCCGCCCGAGCTGAAGCGTCGCGTACGCGAACTCACCGAGCTCGAGCATTTCGCGCACCGCCGCGAGGAGCGCCCCGAGGGAGTCGGCTTTCGACAGCGCGCGGCTCGCGCGGCGCACGCGCACGTGGTTGGCCGTGCGCGTCCTGCGCTCGGTCAGGTTCCGACGCAGGCCGGCGCGCACCTCGTCGGCCTCGTGGTACCGGAGTCGTCCGGCGACCAGCACGATGATGGCGCCGACCACCAGGAGGAGCAGGCCCGTCAACTTCCCCTCGCCCCCGTCGCTCGTGAACAGCATGGCGAGCAGTGCGAAGAGCGCGCAGGCGCCGTAGAGGGCGAAGGCGACCCGCCGCTGCGACCACCCCCGCTCAAGCAGCTTGTGGTGGATGTGCTCGCGGTCGCCCTCGAACAGCGGCTTGCCGCTGATGAAACGGCGCACAATCGCGAAACCGGTATCGACGACCGGGAGGGCGAAGGTCATCAGCGGGATGGCGACGGCGACCGTCGTCGATGCCTTCTGAGAGCCCGTGATGGAGAGGGCCGCGAGCAGGAAGCCCGTGAAGAGAGCCCCCGAGTCGCCGAGGAAGATGGAGGCCGGGTTGAAGTTGTAACGCAAAAACCCGCCGAGCGCCCCGACGAGGACGATGGAGATGACCGTCACCAGCGGACGCCCGCTGAGCAGGGAGACGGCGGCCATCACGACGGCGGCGAAGAGCGCCGCGCCGGTCGCCAGGCCGTCGAGGCCGTCGATCAGGTTGAAGGCGTTGCTGATCCCGATGACCCAGACCACCGTGAAGACGAGGCTGAGCACGACCGGGATTTCGAAAGAGCCGACCAGCGGGACGGTGACCGCCTGAATCCGCACCCCGAGCCCGAAGAGGAGGAGCGCCGCCAGCCCCTGCGCGAGGAACTTCCACTTGGCCGAAGTCCCCGTGAGGTCGTCGTAGACGCCGAAGGCGAAGACGAGCGTCGAGGAGACGAGCACGGCGACCAACTCCCGGCGGCTTTGCGCGAGCACCTCGGTGACGAGGTTGTCCACCAGGGGCAGGGCGGCGAGGGCCAGGCCGACTGAGCAATAAATCGCCACGCCGCCGACCCGCGGGATGGGCAGGGAGTGTAGCCGTCTCCCGTCGAGCGGCACGTCAACCCCCCAACCCATGCGCTGGGCCGCGCGGCGCAGGACCGGGGTCAGGAAAAGCGAAGACGACAGTGATATCAGGAAGAGGGTGAGAAACGTGTTCATCGCTGTTCACGGGGCTGCAAGCTGCATCGGGGTGAATCGTGTCGTGGCGGTCTCGAGACAGGCGACTTCGGCCGGCCGGGGCACAGGGGCGACATTCACACAGGCCGGGACATTACTTGATCGTAGAGCCGGAGCGTGCGGCGGGTCATGGCCTCCAGGCTGAACTCACGCTCGACGCGGAGCCGGGCGGCCCGCCCGTATTCCGCGCTCAGCACGGAGTCGCGCAGCAAACGGTCGAGCGCCCGCGCGAGGGAGCGCGCGTCCCCGGGCGGGACCGTCAGGCCGGTGACCCCGTCCACGGAGACGAACGTCACGCCGGAGTCGAGGCTGGTGTTGACGACGGGCTTCCGGCAGGCCATGGCCTCAAGCTGCACGATGCCGAACGCCTCGCTGCGCGCGACCGACGGTAGCGCGAAGGCGTCCGCGGCGTGGTAGTAGGGAACCACGTCCTCGACGTGACCCGGAAAGCTGACGCGCCCGCCCACGCCCGCTTCGTTCGCCTCCCGCTCCAGGGCGCCGCGCAAAGGCCCCTCCCCCACGATGAGCAGGTGTGCGTCCACCTCCTTCATGGCGCGGATCAGGTGCTCGAAGCCTTTGTAATAGATCAGGCGGCCGACGCCGAGGACGATCCGCGGGCCGAACTGCTCGCGAATCCGAGCCACCTCTCCGGGGGCGACGCGGTCGAACGGCCCGAGCGGGATGCCGAAAGGTATCACCCGGCATTTCCCCTTAAACCTCTGAAGGACTGGTGACGACTCGACGTAGTTCGGCGAGGCCACGATGACGGCGTCCGCCCTCCCCATGGCCTTTCTGAGCACAGGCCAGAACAGTCTGCCCAGCACCTTCTGGCGGACGATGTCGCTGTGATACGTGAGGACGAGCCGCCCCCTGTGCCCGCTCGCCAGGTAGGCGAGGACGGCCGTCGGGTGCGGCCAGTGGATGTGGACGATGTCGGCTCGTGACTCGCGAATCCTTCCGACGGTCTCGGGGCAGACGGGGGCCGCGGCCAGGTTGAAGAGAGTCCCCACCCGGGTCACCTTCACCGAGTCCAACACCTCCTCCGTCGTGCGGCGTTGGTCGCTCGAAACCAGCACCTCTAACTCGACGCGGCCCCGCAAGCCCCCGCAGAGCGCCTGGAGGTGAGACTCCATGCCCCCCTTATGCGGGGGGTAGAATTTTCCCACCTGTAGGACTCGCAGGTTCCGCGACCCTTCCGCCGCGCGTGTCGTCTGGCGGCTCACGTCCGGCCGGGAGGTTAATGTCTGCATGCTTGACTTCAAGGAGCGCCGGGGGCCGGCCCGCAAGGGCCGGCCCCGCCCGAAGAGTTCAGCTACAACAGCTTTTCGTAGATCGAGAGCATCCGGCGCGTGTACTCGTCCCAACTGAATTTGGCCGCCCGCGTGACGCACGCCGTCTGCCGCTCGGCCCACGCGTCGGGCTCTGACACCCGCTCCGCGAGGGCGGAGATTGACGCCTCGGTCCAGGCCGCCACGTCCCCGACCGGGCAGTACACGGCGGCGGAGCCGCCGACCTCGCGCAGGACGGCGAGGTCGCTCGCGAGCACGGGGGTGCCGCACGCCATCGCCTCGACGACGGGCAGGCCGAAGCCCTCCCGCTCGGACGTTTGCAGCACCAGCCCGGCCCCCCGGTAGATTGCGGCCAGAACCCGCTCCTCCACGAACGGCAGAATGACGACCGCCCCTTCCAGCCCCAGCCTCGACAGCAGCCCGCGCTGCTCACCCGTGAACGGCCCGCCCACCCTCACGAGGCGCAAGTCGGGTAGTTCCCTCCGGACGTTGGCGAACACGCGCAGCAGCACGTCCACCCGCTTGCGCGGGATCGTGCTGCCGACATGCAGGACGTAGGGCGAGCCGGCGGGCACTTCGGCCAGCAGGCGGCCGGCCTCCGCGTCGGCCGGGGGGTCGGCCCGCGGCGAGAAGATTGGCGCGACCCCGTTGCGCACGACCGTCACGCGCTCGGGCGGCATCAGGCCGTACGCGAGCAACTCGTCGCGCGTGTGGTCGCTGTCGCAGGTGACGTGCGCCGCCTTGCGCAGCCCCCCGAGCACGCGCCCCATGAGCATCCTGAACGGCTTCGAGCGCGGCTCGGCCGGCGAGCCGAGCAGGCAGCGAAACGTGTCCAGGTCGTGGCACGTGACGACGGTGCGCCCGGGCGGCAGGCCGTGGACGAGTTGCGCGTAGCTGTGGTCAACGACGTGGAAGAGGTCGAAGTCGCCGACGCCCCTGAGGTGTCTGGGGTAGTCCCAGAAGCGGTTGAGGACGCGGTCAACGTTGTGGCCGGCGCGCGCCGCTCCGGCGAAGCGCAGCCGGCCGAACCGCCTGACCATCCGCGGGCGCACGCGCACGGCTTCCACGGCCGACGGCGCCGGCGTGCTGAGGTGGCGCAGCAGCATCTCCGCGACCAGGTCCATGCTGGGCCAGCCCTCTTCCAGCAGGTCGCAGACGACCGCGACGCGCGGCCGGCGCGCGCCGACGGCCTCAAGTCGGACGCGGCGCGGCGCCGGTTCCGCCCCGTCTGAAGGGGGCGCCTGCCCCGCCTGCTCCATCGAGCGCACGGCGGTTAAGTCCTCTTCCCCGCCACGAACCACACCTGGCTGGCCAGGTGCGGCGTCAGCCGGGGCACGGGCGAGCTGAGCACCTCGCGCAGCTCGAAGCGCTCGGAGAGGACGGCGCGGAGCCGCATCCAGTTGAACCCCTTGTGGTCGTGGTACTGGCGGCCCGCGTCGCCGTAGACGGGACGCGCAATGTGCTGGCGCGCGCCCGCGAAGACGCTGGCCCAGTACTCCCCGAGCGTGTAGGAGCTGGTGTGCTTGTAGTCGCCGAGCCCGCGCCACCCCGCCACCCGGCGGATGCCCTGCTTCAACAGCAGCGGGAGTCCCGTCTCGACCGGCACGCTGACGAGCAGCGTCCCCGAAGGCGCGAGCACCCGCTCGATGCGTTCGAGCACGGGCTCCAGGCCGACCACGTGTTCGAGCACTTCCATGCAGAAGACCGCGTCGTAAGCGCCCGCGTGCTCGGGCGCGTCCAACTCGTCGGCGAGGGCGAAGCTCGCGCCCGCGCCCCCGAGTCGCGCCCGGCAGTCCGCCACCAACTCTTCGCCTATCTCGACCCCGACGATCTCGCCGGGCCGGGCCCCGGCGTCCGAGGCGAGCATCGCGACGAAGGTGCCGTCCCCGCACCCGTAGTCGAGCGTGCGGGCGGCCCGCACGCGGCGCGCCAGTTTAAGTCCGATGTCGAAGCGGCTGCGGTGGCTCCAGGAGATGAGCCGGCTCTTGCAGAGAAGCTGCTTGCGCGCGTAGTGGCCTTCGCTGATCGCCGGCTCCAGCCCGGCCGCGACCTCTTTCCCGACCTGAGACATCGCTCCCCTCTCCGAGACCCGCACCCTGCCTCACGCGGCCGCGCCGGGTCTCTCTTCCAGCACTTCCTCGAAGAAGTCCAGGTGTTGTCGCGCCACGCGCGGCCACGCGTAGACGGCGCGCGCGCGTTCGAGCCCGCGCCCCGCCAACTCCGCGCGCCGCCCCGGGCTCTCCAGCAACTCGCCGACCGCGCGCGTCCAGCCGTCCTCGTCGCGCTCCCCCACCACGACCCCCGCGTCGCCCACCACGAAAGGGATTTCGCCGCTGTCGCTGGCGACGACCGGCACGCCGCACGCGAAAGCCTCGATGAGCATCCGGCCCAACTGCTCGCGCCACGCGGGCGTCGTCTGACTCGGCGCGCAGAGCACGTCCATCGCGTTGAGGTACGCGGGCACTTCGTCATGCCTGACGCCGGTCGAGATTCGCACCCGGTCGCCCCACCCCCCGGCCCAGCGGCGCAGCTCCGCTTCGAGCGGCCCGGAGCCGACGAACAGCGCACGCCAGTCCGAAGTGAGGCGGGAGAGGGCGCGCGTGAGCAGCCGCAGCCCCTTCTGCTCGACGAAGCGCCCCAGGTACCCGACGACCGGCGCGCCGCGCTCCGCCCACCCGAGACGCCGGAGGGCTTCGCGCCTCAAGCCCCCGTCGGGCCGGAACATTTCGAGGTCAACGCCCGGCGGGATCACGCGCCTCGCGCGCGACGAATATTCCGGGCGGTGCGCGAGCGCCCGCTCGGCCGTGTGGCCGAAGGCGATCCACCCGCTCGACCTGCCCATCGAGTAGCGCTCGACCCAGTTGAACGGCGGCGGGTAATCTTTCTCGATGTTCTGAAACGTGGCGTAGACGAGCGCCGCGCCGCGCGGGCTCCAGCGCGCGACCTGCGCGCCCGCGAAGATGTAGGGCTCCTCCCAGCAGTGCACCACGTCCCAGCCGCCGCGCAGGAGTTCGCGCAGCCTCCGCCCGTAGAGCATGACGTGAATCCGGTCGGACAGGTAGGCCGGCACGCCTTCGAGCCCCGAAGCCTCCCCCTCGAACGCTTCGAGCTTCACGGGGCGCAGGTCGCCGCGGAAGAATTCGGGCGCCGCCGCGACGACCTCCCAACGCCCCCCACCCGCCCGCGCCATCTCGTGCGCCAGCCGCCGGTTCAGCGCCACGCAGTACGAGTGCGCAACCGTCAGCAGTCTGCGAGGTCGGCGCAGCGGGCTGCCAACGTTAGTTTGCATCACAGCCCGGGGGCCTTCCCGCCGGGGCTCCCGACCGGGTAGGGCGGCCATTGCTGGCGCAACGCGCGCCAGCGTCTGAAGGTCGCCCACTTGAGCGGAGAGCGCGCCCGCCACACCGAGGGCATGGCGGAGAGCACCTGCCGGATGACCCACGAGAAGCCGCCCGGGTCTTCGATCTTCCAGCCTCGCCTCATCCTGAAGTATAAGGCGAGGCGCAGCGGCAAGCTCAGCAGGAGCATCGGGAGCGGCTCGTTGTAGAGCGCGCCGAGGCAGTTGTTGCGCACGGTGTAGCGAAGGTATTTCTGCCCACTGCGCCCGGCAGGGTCAGGCACGTGGGCCACCAGCGCCTCCGGCAGGTAAACGACGTGCAGCCCCGCGTCGAGCAGCCGCAGACAGTACTCCTTCTCCTCCCCGTAGAAGAAGAACGAGTCGCGGTAACCGCCGAGCGACAGGAACACCTCACGCCGGAGCAGGTGCGCGAAGCCGATGAAGCTCGGGATGTAGCAGGGGTACTTGGCCGGCGACGGCTGCATCCCCACGGGCCACGGCTCGCCCGTCGCCTCGGCCTGGGCGAAGGCGACGACGCCCACCCTTTCGTCACAGCCCATCAGTTCGAGCGCGCGCCGCACGGCCCCCGCGTCGAGGACGAAGGCGTCGTCGTCGAGGTTCAGGACGAACTCGCCCCGCGCGGCCTTGACGATCAGGTTGCGGGCGACGATGTAGCCCTCGTTACTCTGCTGCCTGACGACCCTGACCGGCAGGGGGAAGTCCGCGCCGAGGCTCCGGCGCAACGCCGCCTCAAGCGGCACCGCCGAACAATCGTCCACGACGATCACCTCGCGCACGAGGTCGCCGAGCAGGGCCAGCGACTTCACACAGCGGGCCAGCGACTCCGGGCGGTCGCGCGTCGAGATGCCGACCGAGAGCGGTCTGGGGTCAGCGTCCACGGCGTCTGAAGACATTAACGTTCTGCTTGTACCATGAGGGTAAATTCAGGGCGGCCACGTCCTCCCTGAACGCGTCGTTAGCTCCGTCAAGCAGGAAATCTTCTTTCGCGAATTTTTTTATCCAGTATTCGGCCGGCTGCTCGTTGACGTGGAGCACTCCGCCCTGATTCGGGTGCGCGGCGGAGAAGATGACTACGTCGCACGCCGTCAGCAACCGAACCAGTTTCGTCGCGTGCCAGAAAGGCAGATGCTCTGCGACCTCAAGGCACACGGCCACGTCGGACGCGCCGACCGCCCCTGCCAACTCCTGCAACTTCTTACCGCGCAGGTCGGCGAGGTTAAAGCGTGAGACGTTAAGCCCCTTACTCTTTGACTTGGCCAGAGCCGCGCGCGAGTTGTCGAACCCTCTTACTTTCACCTCGGGGCTGACGCGACTGAAGGCGGAGAGCAGGCTGCCGTGGCCGCAGCCGATGTCAACCACCGAGCGTGGGCGAAAGTGCCTGACGACCGCCCGCGCGAAATTGTCCCAGTCACCGGTTTCGTGAAATGCCCAGAACTCTTCGTCGTACGGCTCCTCCGGACTCTCACCCGCGATTTTCGTCCTGACGGCGACGTGACACCACTCGGCCAGCGCCAGTCCCTTGCGAAGCTTCCAGTACAGGTAAGGGCTTCGCCGCCGGGCTGAGTCAAAACCCGCTTTCAAACGTCCCGTCCTCAGGGCGGCCAGGATAGTCATACCGACTTCTCCTGCCGCGCCGCCCCGTAAACCTCCAACGTGCGGAGCGCGGTGTTGCGCCAGGTCATGTCGTTCACCAGCCGCGCGGCGTTGTCGGCGACGCGGCGGCGGAGGTCTCCGTCGTCGAGCAGGCGGCGCAGGGCGGCGGCCAGCGCCGCGGCGTCGCGCGGGGGCACGACGAGCCCGGTCTCGGAGTCCTTGACGAGCGTCGTCGTGCAGCCCACCGGCGTGGCGACGACGGGCAGGCCCTGGCTCATCGCCTCGACCACGACCATCCCGAAGCCCTCGTAGGTCGAGCAGAAGACCAGCAGGTCGTGCCGGCGGAAGTGCCTCATCACCTCCTCTTCCGCCACCCTCGGGAGGACGGTGACGAACGGGCGCGCCCGTTCCGGGAAGGCGGACAGCACCTGCTCGGCCGGCACGCCGCCGCCCAGCAGGGTCATTCTGGCGGGCGGGCCGGTCTCGACGAGCCGGGAGAAGGCGCTCGTCAGGTAGGGGATGCCCTTCGTGTTATCCCAGCTCCCGCAGAAGAGGATGCCCCCCCCGCGGCCTTCCCAGCCGCGGCCTCCGCCCGTCAGGAATCTCTCCGAAATGCCGTGCGGGACGACGGCGATGTCGCGCTCCTTCTTCCAACCCCGCCGGAGGGCGTAGGCGCGGTCGCCCTCGTTGAGCAGGATGAGTTTGTCGGCGAGGCGTGCGGCGCCCTCGACCTGCGTCAGCCGGACGGCCGGGTACCAGAGGCGGCGCGTCCAGGGCTTGCGCAGCAGCCCCGCGCGGTGGTCGTCGAGCATCCTCCGGTAGTTCAGATGTTCGAGCCCGTTCGAGCGGCTGACGAAGGCCACGCCGGGGTAACGGCCGACCTCGCGGCGGAGGCCGAAGACGAACCCCTCGGCGCTCGCCACGTCCACCACGTCGTAGGGGCCGCGCTCGCGGAAGGCGCGGCCGATGGCGCGCGCCGCGGCGATTGGGCGCAGCCCCTGCCGCAGGCGCGGCTGCCGCGGGAAGTCACCGAGTTCCTCCGCGAACAGCGTATCGCACCGGTGGCCGAGCGCGCGGAACTCCTCGCACAGCTTGTGCGGCACCTTCGCCGAGCCCAGCCTCGGGTCGTTAGGGTAGTCCCCGACCAGCAGAATCTTCATGCCTTTTCGAGCGCGCAGGCCGCCTCCACCCCGGGCGTCGCTTCCGCGCGCGGCGCGAGGGCGGCGAGCGATTTGGCGAGATCGAAATGTTCGAGGTAGAACCGGCGCGCCCTCCCGCCGAGCGCCTTGCGGCGTGCCGGGTCGGACAGCAGCTCGTTCGCCAGCCCGACGATCTCGGCCGCCGCCGGGCCCGGCGATAAAGCGAGCCCGGCCGAGTGAAGCCACACGGGCTCGCTCAGTTCTCCGAGATTGCTGACGACGGCCACGCCGTTGGCGAGCGCGGCCATCAGGGAGGTGCGGCGGCTGCTCGCGCCGTCGGGGTAGGGCTGCACGACGAGGTCGCAGGCCTGTAGGTGCAGCGACACGTCGCGCGCCGCGAGGCGGCCCGTCGCGCGCAGCCGCCCCTCGAACTCAGGGCGTAGACGTAGCAGGCCGGCGACGAACTCCTCGCCCCGTGCCCCGAGACACAGCCCGACGGCCTCGGGTCGCGCCCCCAGCAGTTCCGCGAAGACGCGCGAGAGCGCGCCGGTCGCGAGTCCGCCGTAAGTCCCGAAGTGGCCGACGACGACCGCGCCGGCCGCGCCGCCCGTGAGTTCGGCGCGGAGCCGCGCGACGGCCGCCTCGTCCTCGACGAAAGGGATGGTGGACGGAATCGGCAACCAGACCGTGCGCAGGCGGCGCGGCCAGGCGTAAGGGCCGAGCAGACGCTCCCAGGCCGGGATCGAGACGTAGACGACGCGGCTCGACGCGAGCAGCAGGAGGGCCATCAAGCGCTGTGCGAAGGCGAGCAGATTCAGGCGCAGGGGCTGGCGCGCGAAGTAGTAGAAGGGCTCGTGGAACATGACCCGCACGTCGTCGCCCGCCCAGAGGCGGCGCCACAGCAGCCACAGGCAGCAGAGGACGTTGAGCCCGCGCAGCCCGAGCGCGTTCGGCGCGTACTGGACGAGGAGCGTGCGCGGCCGGCGCCTGCGCGACAGGGCGCGGTCCAGGCGGAAGAGGCCGGCCGGGGCGAAGCCCCCGCGCACGCGCCGCACCTCGACGCCCTCCCGCCGCGGCGACTCGCCCTCGCACTCGGGACACCAGACGCTCACGGCGTGCCCCTCGGCGGCGAGGCCCGCGGCCAGCAACTCCGTGTAGTCGCCGATCCCGCCACGCTGCGGCGGGTACTCGCCGGTGATGACGTGCCAGTCGGTCGTCACGACGCTACCGCGGCCCCCGCTCCAATGACGCGCGACGTTCGTGACGCGTCCGCGCCGGCCGCCCCGCGAAAAATCTCTTCGAGGAGATTCAGGTGCTTCTCCAGGCTCATCTCACGCGCCACGCATTGCGCCGCGGCGGCCATCTCGCCGAGCCTCTCCGGGTCTGCGAAGGCTTCGACGAGCGCCGCCGCGAGGCTGCGGTGGTCGGGCGGAGACGCGCTCGCCAGCAGACCGTTGACGCCGTCCTTGAGCCACTCGCCGACGCCGCCCACGTCGAAGGCCACGGCCGGCACGCCCGCCCGCGCGGCTTCGAGGCCGACGAGCCCGAACGGCTCCGGCCACACGCTCGGCACCGCCAGCAGCGAGACTTCGCTCAACAGCTCCTCGCGCCCCTCGTCGTCCACCCAGCCCGTGAAGCGGTGAGCCACACCCAGCTTCCGCGCCAGAGCTTCCCAGCCCGCGCGCTGCGGCCCGTCCCCCGCCAACGTGAGCCTGACCCTCAGGCCCGAGCGGCGCGCGGCCTCGGCCGCCGCCCGGATCAGCACGTCGCCCCCTTTGAGCTTCGTCATCCGGCCGAGGAACAGGACGTGGGGCTCCGCCCTTTCCCGCGCGCGCGCCCCGCCAGACCGCGGCACGCCCGCGCCCGTGGGGAAGAGGGGCGCGACGTGGACGCGCTCCGCCGGGATGCCGTTCGCGACGTACTCGCGCCGCATGTGCTGGCTGGCCACCACGACCGCCGCGTAGCCGTCGAAGAGTTCGTGCTGGCGCGCGGCCCAACGGTAATGACTGAACATCTTCGACGGGCTCATCTGGCCGCAGCCGCGCGGGAGGTAGTGGAGGAGACAGGCCGTCCCGAACCGCCGCCCGCACGGGCGCGCGCCGAGGGTCGAGTGCGTTTTCAGTCCTCCGATGCAGGTGCCGAAGTATCCGTGCATCAGCTTCACCACCGGCCACGTCTGCTGAAACAGCCCTTCGAGCCGGAGGCTGTTCATGTTGTGTGAGAAGCAGAGGTCGGGCGCCCACGAGCGCGCCCGCTCGACGGCGGCCGCCGCCGCTGCCCCGCCCCCGCCGAAGAAGGTCATCCCCGCCGGGAACCGACCCCTTTCGGACTCAGACTCCGTCCCGCAGTGGAAGAGGGCCAATTCGTGGCCGCGCGCGTCGAGGCCGTGTGTCACGGCTTCGAGGTAGCTCTGCACGCCGCCGCCGTCCCCCAGCCCGTCGTTTGCGAACAGTATCCTCACGGCCCCTCTAACCGCGCCTCGGCCGCAGGCGCAGACAGACGCCCTCAATCGCCCACATGTCTTCGCAGCCGTCGGGCGGCTCGGCCTCGAGACCCTGCGCCTCAAGCTCCGCGAGCATGTCCTCTTTCGACAGGCCTAACTCGGCCCACGTCGTCGGGTGCATCTCGACGAAGACCGCGAGCCGGTCGCCCGCCCTGCGGATCGTCTCGCGCGCGCCCCGCAGGACGGCCAGCTCGAAGCCCTCCACGTCGATCTTCAAAAGGTCGGGCGTCACGCCCTCGCGCGCGCAGAACTCGTCCACGCTCACGGTCGGCACGCGCACCGCCCGCGGGGACGCGGCGCCCTCGGCGCCCGCGGCCAGGCGGCTCGTGCCCTGGTTGTCGAGGACGAGGAAGTCCGCGGTCGCGGACTCGTCGGAGACGGCCGTCCGCACCGCCCGCACCACGCCGCCGAGCCCGTTGAGGGCGATGTGGCGCTCCAGCCCGGCGAAGGTGGCGGGCGCAGGCTCGAACGCGAAGACCTTGCCGGCGGCGCCGACCCACTGCCCGAAGAGCATCGAGTAGCAGCCGACGTTGGCCCCGATGTCGAAGGCGACCTGCCCCGGCCCCAGCGCCGCCCTGAAGGCGCGGTACTCGTCCTGATTCCAGGAGACGTACCGGTACGCCGGAGCGATGCGCACGCTCTCGCCGCCCGGCAGGCGGCATTCGAGCCCGCGCCCCCCGGTCTGCAAGTCGAGCATCGCGTGGTAGGCGCGCTTCACGAGCGGGCGCAGACGCGTCCCCCGCACCACGCGCCGCGCGACGGCGCCCGCCCGCTCGACGAGCCCCGGCTCGCGAAACTTCTCGCTCTCGGCTACGGTCAATCTCTCGCCCATGCTTGTTTTTTCGCCGCCCCTCCATCAGCCCTCTCTCGACTCAGGGTAGAACAGGCCGTCGCAGGCGGCCCGCGTTGCGCGCCGTGACCTGCGGCGAGATAAATATCGCGTCCCCCCAGGCGAGGTCTCCGGTCGCTTTGTGGGAGAAGTTGTACTGGTCGAACAGGGCGTAGCCGTGGTCATGCAGGAAGCGGCTGACGTCGTGAAAAAACGCCTGCCCTTCGTACATCGGCGAGAACAGAATTTCCGTGTAGATGAGTGCGACGGCCTTGCGCCGCAACTGCCCCGTTGCGCCTTCGAGCGCCATCAGCTCCCCGCCCTGAATGTCCATCTTGAGGATGTGCACTTCGTCCAGTCCTTCCCGCTCGCAAAACTCGTCGAGGGTAGTCATCGGCACGTCGAGCGTCCCCACCGGTTCGAGGTCTTCCCCCGTGAGGCAGGGCAGGAGTGAGTTCGTGTAGTGACTCTTGTTCACGTAGAAGGTTTCCGTGCCCACCCGGTTCCCGACCGCCTGCGGGATCGGCTTCACGCGCCCGTCACGGCCGAACCGCTCGACCAGTCGGGCGAAAGACTCCGGGTAAGGTTCGAAGCTGTAGATGGAGGCCGCCGGGAACAGAGACCGGTATTTGATGGCGGTCTGTCCGGCATTCGCGCCCACGTCCAGAATGGTTCGCACGTCAACCCCCGAGAGCAGCACCTCCTGCTCCGCGAACGCATCCTTCTCGCCGCACGCCCGGGTGATGCGGTGAAGGTCGTAGCCCCTGCGCCGGAGCGACGCTTTGATGAGCCTCCTCAGTCTCATCGGATCGAGCCCCGCGCCCCGGTTCGCCCGGCGTCCGCGGGCGCCGCGCCGTGCGCCCGCCCGCCCGGCGGCGTGACACGGCGGGCCGTCACCAGCAGCCGTATCCCGGTGATCTTTCGCGTGTACTTCGCGCCGCCCGCCCGCAACCACCACCCCAGCGTCACCAGGCGTCGGCGCCAACGCTTCTCGTACCAGGCCGAGGCGAGGCCGTGCAACGTGGCGAGGTGCGCCGCCGCGCCCGTCACCGAGAAGGGCTCGTAGATGACGGACTCGACGCGCCAGCCGTGGCGGGCCAGGAAGATTTCCAACGCCTTCGGAGTCCAGCGCAGCGTGTGCTGCGGGGGGTAGTCCCAGAAGTCACTGCGCTCGACCCGCTGCGGGTGGTTGAAGGCGCGTGTGTAACGCACGTCGGACGGGCAGCCGACGATGAGCAGCGCGCCCGCGCGCGCCACCGCCGCAATCTGCTCGAACACCCGGTCGGGCTCCCGCAGATGCTCAATCACCTGAAACAGGGTGACGACATCGAAACCCTGCGGCCCGTCGAATAAGCGCCCGATCTCGCCCACGTCGGCGAGCCGGGCATCCAAACCGCGCCGCCGCGCCGCCTCCACGTCCTCGGCCGAAAAGTCTATGCCGGTCATCTCGTGGCCGAGCGCGGCCCCGCGTTCGAGGAACAGCCCGTCGGCACAACCGATGTCCAGGACTTTCGAACGCGGCATGCGTCCCAGGATGTCGGCCGCCGCGGCGTGGTCGAATCCGAGGCCGTGCTCTTCATGCGGGTAGTGACCCGACGACCACGAAGACATGGGTCGTGCGTGCTCAAGCCCGCAACGGCGGCACATCCAGAACTCCACGTGCGCCTGCCCCAGGTCCTCCTCTATAAAAGCGCGCACGGTCTCGAACCCTTCACCCTCGCCGCGGAAGCTCTCCCGAGACCAGTGGTCGGCCAGAGGGTCAATCGACACGGCCTCGACCAACTCAAGCTCGGCCGAGGCGCAGGCGGGGCAGGAATCAACCTGGTGGGCCATCTATTCTTGCGGGATCAACCTCATCCGCACCAGCAGGGGCTGAAGCTTGACGGGGAAGGGCAACCCGCCATAGAGGGGCCGCATGTGCCACAGGTACAGCAGCCCCATCAGCGGGGCGCAGAGGGCTAACAGCCAGGGCGCGCGGGGGGTGATCCAGTGCCCGACCAAGGCCCCCAGGATCAGCATGACGAGGCCCCGCAAACCCCACGAGGCGAAGACACGCCGCCACAGCTCGGCGGCCGTCAGACCCGAGACCTGACACAGATACCTGACCCCGAGCGGCGCGGCCAGCAGTAACGCGCTGAGGAGGGAGGCGGCGGCGACGCCCGGCAGCCCCCAGGCTTTGCCGAGGACGACCGCGAAGGTGATATTCAGCGCCCCCTGAAGTAGAGTCGCCACACCTATCTGGAGGCGCTTCCCGATGACCGAGGCCGTGGCGAAGAGGCCGTGGACCAGCGACAGCAGGATGACGTTGGCCGCGAGCAGGCTGTTCAGAGTGTGCCCGCCGAACTTGCCCGCGCCGACCCACAGGCCGACGAAGGCGGCGTTAAAGCCGAGCACGACGTAGGCGACGCCCCCCGACGCGATGAGGAGCATGCGCAGCATGGTGAGCGCGACCTCTCGGACGCGCTCGCCGCGCCCCTCGCCCGACAACTGCGCGAGCCCGATCAGCCCGCTGTCGCCGAGCTGCCAGGCCATCTGCATCAGGATGTCGCCCATCTTCGTCGTGCAGGCGTAGACCACCGCGGCCTCCGGGTTCGCTATCGCGACGATGACGAGGCTGTTGCTCGCCGCCACCATCCTCCAGCCGAGCCCGCCGAGCCAGACGCCGAGCCCGTCGCGGAGCAGCCACAGGAAAGTGGCGCGCGACGGCGCGCGCGGGCGCGTGACGAGGTCGGGCGCGATGTGTCTCAGGCGCAGGAAGCAGACGAGCGAGGCCGCGAGCGGGGGGGCCACCGCCGCCACGGCCAGCGCGTAGAGCCCGTATCCTCCGGCCAGCAGCCCGAGCAGCAGGCAGATGTTCATCGCCCAGCTGACGACGCCAATCACCCCGCCGAACACGACGTCCTGGAGCGCCTGGAGCGTCGCGTTGAAGGCGCGCAGGGGGAAAACGGCGGAGGTGCCGACGGCGATGACGAGCAAAGGCCCCCACAGGCTCTCGCGTTGGGCGTCGTGGAGGTCGATGACCCGCGCGGCGCCGTGCCAGAGCGTGAGCGCGACGACGAGGTAGGCGACGCCCGTCAGGGTCGCCACGAAGATGGCGTTGCCGAGCAGCTCTCGTATCTTCCGCCGGTCGCCCTCGCCGTCCTTCTGCGCGATGATCCACGGCAGGACCCCGAGCACCCCGAGGTCAACCATGGCCGAGTAGGCCAGCAGCTCGCCGCACGCGAGCCACAGGCCGTACTGCCCGGCGCCGACCTCCCGCAGGATGGTCGGCACCAGCACGATCCCGGAGACGAAGGCCAGCCCGAACTGGACGTAGCTGAAGGCGGCGACGAGCGCGGCCTTACGAGTCCGACTCACGAACCCTCCCGGCGCCCCTGCCGCCCCAGCGCGAAACGTCGCATCTGCCTCAGCGTCGCGACCCACCCCCGCCCGCCGGCGCGCCGAACCCAGGTGCGGCGCGGGCGTCGGTGCTCCGCCCGGATGACCTCGTCCCAACGCCGGTGGAAGGTCAGGCCGTTGGCGAGCACGCGACTCTTGTACTGCTCGCCGAGCACGTGCCCCAGCGTCGCGCTGCCGAGGTGGTAATAGGCGCCGAGCCTCTCGTAGCCGTGGGTGGCGATCTTCCAGCCCGCCCGGCGGATGCGGAAACAGAGGTCGGCCTCGTCCCACTCGGTCGGGCGGAAGGCTTCGTCGAGCAGGCCGACGCGGTCGAGGCACTCGCGCCGGACGACCCACGGGCGCATCACCGTGTCCACCTCCTGCAGGCGGAACCAGTTGAGCGGCCGCTTCCCGATGGTGCTCTCCAGCCTCCGCCAGTCCACGAGCTGTTCCCAGGTGTTGATGGGCTCGTCCAGGGGGTGACAGTTGAGGCCGCGGCTGAGACTGACGAGGCCGATCTCTTCGTACTGCCGGAACGTGTCGATCAGCTCGCCGACGAACCAGCGGCCTTGCAGAATCATGTCGCACTGCCAGGCGACGAGCAGCGAGCCCCGCGCCTCGGCGAACCCCCGGTTCGTGCACTTCAACTCGTGCACGTCGTCCTCGTGGAACCAGCGCAGGTGCCGCCGGCCCCACCCGGTGCGCGACAGCCCTTCGAGGTATTCGCGTGTGCCGTCGGTGCAGCCGTCCTCGATGACGAGGACTTCGACGGGTTGGCCCGCGGCCACCCGCCGCCAGCCTTCGAGGCATCGTTCGAGCACGGCCCTGTTGTTGTGGGTCGGCACGACGACCGAGACGACGGGGGAGGGCTGTTCGAGCTTTGCGTCTTGCACGTCTCTGGTGTGCGGGGCGGGCCGCGCCGCCGGGTCGCGGGCGGAGGTCGTCGGGTTAGTCAGACGCCTTCCGCGCGTAGGCTTGCAGGTTCAGGGCGAGCGGCGTGTGCGTGCCGCCGGGCAGGTAGCGGCCCGCCCCGTAGACGCCCAGCCGGAAGGCGTTCGACAGGCGGGTGCGCGCCGAACGCGACCCCGTGTTCAGCTCGGGCGCGCCGACCGAGATGGAGATGTCGCAAAAGCCCCCGCGCTCCAGCGCGGCGCGCAGCGACCTCGGCGAGAAGTGGTTAATGTGCACGAGGTTGTCCGCGACCGAGACGCGGTAGCCCTTCGACAGCCGCGCGCGGACGTGCTCCTTGAGGAGCTGGTTCGGGCCGCAGGGGACTTTGATGGCGACCCAGCCGCCGTCCTCAAGCAGCCCGCCGATGTGGCCGAGCAGCCTCACCGGGTCGGGGATGTGTTCGAGCACGTCGAGCATGGTGACGGCCGCATACCTGCGCCCCTCGGTCGCCAGCGCGTGCGCGTTGACGCGGTGGACTGTCAGCCCCGTCCTGCGCGCGGCGAAGGCGGCGGTGCGCGGATTCAACTCGATGCCTTCGGCCGCCCAGCCGGCGCGCCCGGCGAAATGTATGAAGCGGCCGACGTGCGCCCCTACGTCGAGCAGGCGGCGCCGGCCCGGCGGCACCCGGCGGCCGAGCGCCCGCAGCACGTCGCGGAAGATCATATCCTTCCACCCCGACTCGAACTCCTGCTCGACCCAGTCGGGCGCCCAGTGCTGGTCGTACATGCGGTCGAAGTAGTCGGGCAGGGTCGGCAGCACGTCCGGCTGCGCGAAGCCGCACGCCGCGCAGCGCCGGAGGCGGAACGAGTGCCCGGTGTAGTCGGCCAGCTCCGGGTCCTGCTCACGATACTCCTTGAAATCGAAGCGCCCGGAGTGGACTGCCTTGAGCCGCCCGCCGCCGCAGACCCAGCAGGCATCGAGGGGTTGAAACATTTGAACGTGTTCTAAGCTCACGGGACGGCCCCGGCAATCACATCGACGACGTTGCCGAGGCGAGCCCAGCTCTCGCCCCGCGCGAAAGTGGTCGCCGCCAGGCGTCACACTCCCGAGCCACCTCCCGGCAATGCTCACCCAACACGGATCCGCCCATGCACTTTACCCGGCGGCGCGCGCCCCTTCAGTCGGAGGCGGCGACGCTGGCGTCTATCTGCTCCGCCATCCGCTGCCACGTGTGCGCCCGCAGGTCTTCTGACAGGGCCGAGACGCTCTCGCGGATCGATCCCATGTTGAGCCGCCAGTGACGGAGGCGGGCGGCGAGGTCGCGCGCGTCCTCCGCGTCGGGCAACAGCAGGCAGTCGAGGGTCGCCGGGTAGTGCTCGGCGACGCCCGCCGAGGCGCTCACGAGCGCGGGCAGGCCCCGGCACAGCGACTCGCGCACACCGAGGCCGTAAGCCTCGTAGCGCGCCGGGTGGGCCAGGGCATCGCAGGCCGCCAGCACGCGCGGCACGTCGCGCCGGAAGCCCAGAAATCGTATGCGCCCGCCGAGGCCCTCGGCCTGCGCGCGTCTCCTCCACGCCGCCAGCTCCGCCCCCCGGCCGATCACCGCCAGGTCGCAGTCCCAGCCGCGCCCGCGGCACAACTCGCGCCACGCCTCGTAGAGCGTGTCGAAGCCCTTGCGGCGATCCGAGAGCGCGCCGACGAAGGCGACGGTCGGCCCGCCGTCCGCCCAGCCCAGTTCGCGTTTCGCCGCCCGCCGCCCCTCGGGGGTGACGGGCGCGAAGCGGTCGGGGTCGCTCCCGTAGTAGACGACGCGCGCGCGCGACTCCGGCACGCCCAGGCGTTCGACCACGTCGAGGCGCGTCCGCTCGCTGTTGCAGAGCACGAGCCGGGCGCGCTTGAGGGCCGCGCGCTCGGCCGCCAGCGCGTAGCGGTGCGCGAGCCTGCTCCGGTAGCCGTAGAGGGCCGTGCCGCGCGACTCCGGGCGGTAGGCCGCGTGGACGTAGTGTACCCAGTTCACGTCGCCCCACAGACAGTTGCCGCCGTTGACGACGACGCGCCCGCCGGCGGCGGCGACGGCCGAGGCGCGCGCGCGCCCCTTGAAGTCGAGCAGCGGGCCGCCGAGCAGGTAGGAGTTCGCGGGCTTGGGCACCTGGTGGACGGAGACGTTCGCTCTCGCCGACAACTCCTCGTCGGCCCGGTGCGTCACGAGTTGCACCGAGTGGCCGAGCGCCGCGAGGTGGTCGGCGAGCGCGAAATTCGCCATGTCCATTCCGCCCGTCCGCACGAAGTCGCCGGTCACAATCAGGTAGGAGTTCAACTCACCTCGCGGGGGCGGGCGGCGGCGGCGTGCGCGCGCCGCGTGCCGCCGTAAAAAGCGCCGCGTTGAGGAACCAGAATTCCAGCCCCCCCTGCGACATGAAGATCGGGTAGCTGAAGGTCACGGCGAAGGTGCCGAGGTTGTAGGCGACCAGCAGCGCGCCCCAGAGCCAGAGCCCGTTATCGCGCGAGGCGGGGTGTCGCGCGATCCGCCAGGCCGTGCGGAAGGCCACCAGGATGGCCGCCGGGTAGGCCAGCATCAACAGGACGCCGCCGTCGAAGAGCCACCCCGTCCACTGAATCTCGACGTAGAGCCCCTCGCTGTTGGTGGCGGCCTCTTCGCCGAAATACGCGGCCATCATGCCCCACCGGCCGAGGCCGGCCCCGAGGGGGTACTGGGGCAGCGACTCGGTCATCGTCTGCTCCACGAACCGGCCGCGGTTGACGTAGTAGACCTCCGAAGGGGAGCCCTCGACGAGCGACGACAGCCTCCGCGTCACCGCCTCGCCTCCGACCGCCGCCGCCAGCACGAAACCCGCGAGGACGGTCCCCGCGACCGCCGCGAGCAGCGGGGCGAGTTGCGTGAGGCGCTTCAGCCACCCGATCATCGCGAGGAAGGCGACGACGCAGATGCCGGTCATCACGAGCACCACCCGCACCTGACAGAGGTACAGGCACATCATCCCGACGAGCATGCTGCCGACGCACAACGCCCGCAGCCACAGGCGTCGGAACGTGAGCAGGCAGGCCAGGCCGAAGAGGACGGCGTAGAAGCCGGCCGTCGCCGCGCCGCCCGGCGTGTCGGTCAGGCCCATCGGCCGGAAGATGCGCTCCCCGCTGCTCAGAGTGATCTGGAGGCTGTTGACGTACCCCTCGTCCATGCCGGCGTAGACCGCCGAAAGATTAGACTGGAAGCTCCCGGGGAAATAGACCTGAAGGACGCCCACGCCCGCGCTGAGCGTGTGGAAGGCCCAGAGGATGATGAGCACGCGCTTCAAGTCCGCCGCGCCGAAACGCAGGCGCGCGACCCAGAAGAGCGGCGCGAGGATCGACAGGTACATCATCGACTGCGCCACGCCCACCACCAGCCCGCTCGTATCCGGGTGCAGGATCGAGATGAAGACCAGCGCCAGCGCCACCGCCGCCGCCGGGATCGCCGGATGCTTGAACGAACGCCCGGGCAGCAGGACGAGGCAGGCGATGCTGACGCCGAAGGCACTCATGCGCACGAGCGTCCGCGCCGCCCCGAGGTCGGCCGCCGCCAGCAGCAGTTGACAGGCGATCTGAAAGAGGATGAAGGCGTGCAGCCAGAACCGCGCGTGCCCGGGCACGGCACTGCCCGCCGTCGAGGTCGGGCGCGTCCCGGCGAGGACGGCCGGTGGTGTCGTGTTCGCTACCACAAAGGCCCCCCCGCCTCCGGAGAGAGCCACAGCAGGTGCGGCCACGCCTCCAACGGCTCGTCCCGGCGCAGCGGGCTCAGGAACTCGCCCACCCGCACCCGAGACGAGTAGGCGGCGCGCCGCGTCGCCGCCGGGGTGTGGTCAATCCGCCAGCCGCGGTAGCCCGCGCCGGCCAGCAGCCCGACCACCTCGCCCACCGAACGCGACCTCTCGGCGAGGAGCGCGGGGTGCAGCTCAAGCAGCACGCACCTGTACCGCCCGCCCGCCAGGCCGGCGCGCATGCCCGCGAGCGCCAAATCTTCGGCCCCTTCAATATCCATTTTCAGAACGTCCACGCGCCCGAACCCGCCGTGCTCGTCGAGCAGCGCGTCCAGCGCGCGCGCCGGGACGGAGAAACGCGCTCCCCCGTCCGGCTCCTCCTCGACCACGCGCGAGAGGCCGAAGTTTCCGCCGCTCTCGTCGAACCCGGCGAGCGTCAGCGTCCCGTCGCGGTCGGACGCGGCGACCCGGTGTGCCGAGACCTGCCGCAGGCGGTTGCGCTCTATGTTCTCGCAGAGCACCCCGTGGAGGCGCGGGTCGGGCTCGACGCACGACACGCGCCCGCCCGGGCCGACGAGGTGCGCCGCGAGCAGCGTGAAGTAGCCCCAGTTGGCGCCGACATCGACGAAGGTCATCCCGGGTTTGAGCAGGCGGCGCAGCAGGGCCGTGTCCTGCGGCTCGTACCGCCCGGTGAAGCAGACCTCGCGCGCGATGGAGTCGCGCAGGTCGCACGCGTAAGAGTACCCGCCCAGCTCTGCGGGCAGTCTGCGCAGGAAGGCCGAGGGCGGGCGGCGGCAGAGCCGGTTCATCGCGCGGTAGCGGCCGGCGGGCGCGAGCCTGACCGCGGCCGCGGCCAGGCGCACCCATGCGGGCGCGGCACGGAGTTCAGCCAAGGGGTCTCCTTCCGGCGAGCAGCACGTTATCCGAGAAGGCGCGCGGCGCGACGAGGGGGAGCGGCCGCGGGTAGTGCCACGGGGTCAGGACGACGCGCCCGCTGTGGCTGTAGCGCACCCGCACGCCTTCGAGGCCGCACTCGGCGGCGATCCTCCGCAAGTCCACTTCGAGCAGCGCGGTCAAGTGCGCGGGGTAGTCTACATCCTGAAAAGCCGCGTGGCGCCCCTTGAGGAGGAGGGTCAGCAGGCTCAGGAGGCTCTGCTGGTTCGGCGTCGTGACGACGACCAGCCCGCCCGGCTTCGCCAGCCTGACCAGCTCGCGGACGAAGGCGCGTGGATTTTCGAGATGTTCGATGACCTCGACCGCGGCGACCACGTCGGCGCACGCCTCCGGGAGCGGCCAGCCCGCCGAGTTCAGGTCGGCCTGTGCGAATTCGGCCTCCGCCCGAAGCCCCCCGTAGCGGACGGCGTCAACGCCCACGAGGCGCGAGAAACGCCCCCCCATGTACGAGAGAAGATTTCCGCTCCCGCATCCCACGTCAACGAGCGTCCCGCCCGTCGCGCCCGCCTCCGTGATGGCCTCCGCCACCATGCGGTAGATGGCGTCCCCGCTCCGGCCCAGACTCTGGCGCGCACGCGCCTCGAGCCCCGAAGCGCTATGCGAAGTTAAGGCACTCATTCGTCTGCTTGTGCGCCTCGGCCGCGTGCGCCAGCAGCGCGTCCAGCTCGCGCGTGCGCCTCCCCACGTCGCAGAGGAACTCGGCCCGGTCGGGGCCGCCCCGGCCGAGCTTCCGGCGCAGGCCGGGCGATTCGATGAGGCGCCGCAGGGCCGCGGCGAGCGCCGGCTCGTCGCCGGGCGGTACGAGCACGCCGCACGAGTCGTTGACGATCTCGGGCGCGGCGCCGATGGAGGTCGTGACCACGGGCAGCCCGGCCGCGAGGGCTTCGACGAGGGCGATGCCGAACGGCTCCGGTGCCGTGTTCGGCTGGCAGTGGATGTCTGCGGCCCCCAGCAGCGTCGGCACGTCCGTCCGCTGGCCGAGGAACCGAACCCGGCCCGCGATGCCGAGCCGGGCGGCCTCGTCCTGAAGCGACTTGACGTAGCCGACTTCCGTCGGGCGCTGCGCGCCTCCCGCCATCCAGCACGTCCAGCCGGGCAACTCCTTCAGCCGCGCCAACGCGCGGAGGTGAGGCGCATGCCCCTTCCACTCCTCCATCCGGCTGGCCTGGAGGATGACCACGTCATCCTCCGCCGTGCCGAGGCCGGCGCGCAGGCGCGCCCGCTCGGGGGGAGTGAGCGCGTCCCGGCCGGGCGGCTCGACCGGGCAGTAGAGCACCGCGGTCGGGCTTCCGGGGTAGAGCGACGCGGCGGTCGTCTCGGTGAAGCGGCTGTTGCAGACGACGAGGTCGGGGACGGTGCGCCGCGCCCAGCGCTCAATCCAGTGCCGCCCGCGCGCCGCGTCGTGCATCCAGAAGACGAGGGGGACGCCTGCCGAGCGCGCCGCCGCCGCCCCGACGATCAAAGACCAGGGCGCGTGGCAGACCACCGCGGCGAAACTTTCCCGCAGCAGCAGCTCCCCGAGGCGCGCCCGCGCGCGCCAAATTGTCTGCGGCGCGCCCAGCCGCACCCGGCCGAGCAGGTGGACGCGCGCGCCGGCCGCGCGCAACTCCTCACTCAGGCGTCCCTCGAAGCAGAGGGCGAATTGAGACTCTAACCCCGGGTAGGCGCGGCGCCCGCGCGCGAGCGTCGCCAGCATCGCCTCGACGCCGCCGTAGAGGTTCCCGCTGTAGACGTGGAGGACGTGCTTCAATGCGACGCCTCGGCTTCCCGGTAGGGCGCCGCCAGCCCGGCGGCCAGACGCGCGCGGTCGAAGTAGCGCTCGGCGGTCGCGCGCCCCGCCCGCCCGCGCCGGGCGCGCAGTTCCGCGTCCGCCGCGAGCCGCCCGATCTGTGAGGCCAACTCCCCCGCGTCGCCCGGGGCGTGCGCGAAGGGGACGTTGCCCATGGAGATGATCTCCGCCGCCCCGCCCGCGCTGCTCGCGATGACCGGCAGGCCGCACGCCATGCCCTCGGCGATGACGAGGCCGAAGGGCTCCGGCCGGGTGCTCGCGTGCACGAGCACGTCGAGCGAGCGGATGGCCGCCTCCGGGTTCTCGACGAAGCCGGCGAAGCCCACGCGCCCCCCCAGGCCGAGGCGCGCGGCCAGTCCGCGCAGCTCTTCGGGGCTGAACTGGCTGCCCTGAGTCCGGTAGATCGAGCCGCCGATGACGTAGCCGCGCACGGGCGTGTCGGCGGGCAGGAGGGAGAGCGCCGTGAGGAATGTCTCGTGCCCTTTCCAGCGCGCCATGGTCGCGAGCAGTCCCACCCGCACCGTGCCCGGCGCGGCGGCGGGCAGCCCGGAGAGTGCGTCGAGGTCGAGCCGCTCGCCCTCGGGCGAGAAGACCTCCAGGTCCACCCCGTTGTAAAGAGTGAAGGTCTTCAACCCGTCCCCGCAGACCGCGCGCAAGTCCGCGCCGACGCTGTCGGAGTTGACGATGGCGGCGGCGCAGCGGCGCGAATACTTCCTGAGCAGGCGTGCCATCAGCGGGCGCTGACCGACGTAGTCGTGGACGTGCCAGACGACCGGCGGCCGTGCGCCCGGCCGCGCCCACACGCTCAGCACGTGCGCCTTCAGCCCGTTGGCGTGTACCACGTCCGGGCTGATGCGGCGGAGGGCGGCCCTCAGTTTTCGGAGGTGGCGGAAGAGTCCGGGCACGGCCGCCAGAAGATTGACGACCAACCTGACCCGGCTGATTTGGCGGCCCGCCGGCCCGCCCGCCCCGGCGTCGCCGAGGCGGGCGAGCGCCGGCGGGAACTCGACGACCTCGACCTCCACCCCGAGGGCAGACGCTCTGGTCGAAAAGACCCCGGCGTGTGGGACTATCAAGTGCAGGCCCCAGCCCGGCTCGGCCGCGCGGATGCTCGCCATAATGTCGTACAGGCTCCGCTCCGCCCCTCCCATTTCGCCCGAGGCGCTGAGGAATAGAAGCTTCATCGGGTGTGCGGGGAAGGGGGGGACGGGACTCGGCCCACGGGCCGCCGTCCGCGCGCGCGGGTTCAGTTCGGGAGCGACTGTTCGGTCGCCGCCTCCGCGTTGTAATAGGTCTGGGCGTAATAGCTGCGGTAGTAGTAAAAGTCGCTCTCACGCAGGTTGACGTTATTCAGGATGACGCCGAAGACCTTGGCCCCCACGTCCTGGAGGATTTGCTTCGCGCGGCGGGCGGCGGCGCGCGAGGTCTTGCCGCTGTTGACGACGAGGAGCACGCCGTCGACGAGCGTGGCGGCGAGCACGCCGTCGGTGAACGAGCCCACGGGCGGCGTGTCGATGACGATGTGCGTGAACGTGCCTTCCAACGTCCTGACGAGAGAGCGCATCTGCTCCGAGCCGACCAGCTCGGCCGGGTTCGGCGGGACTGCGCCCGACGTGAGGATGTTCAGGCCCGTCCCCTCGTGCTGGTGAATCATCGAGAGGATTTCCGCCTCGCTCACGTCGTTCGAGAGGATGGTGCTCAGGCCGCGGCCGTTCCCCACGTCGAAGATCGAGTGGAGGCGCGGGCGGCGCATGTCGGCGTCGATGATGAGCACGTTCGCCCCGGTCTGCGCCAGCGAGAGGGCGGTGTTGACCGCGGTCGTCGTCTTCCCCTCCGACGGGGCGCTTGAGGTGACGAGGAGCGTCTTGGGCGCGTGGCCCGGCGTGGAGAGCAGCACGGAGGTTCGGAGGTGCCTGTAAGCCTCGGCGAGCGCCGAGCGCGTCTCCACGTTGACGAGCAGCTCGGGCGACTCCTGGCCGCGGCGGACGAGGGCGCGCGAGGGGAGCAGGCCCCGCTTCGCGAAGCCGCCGACCGCGGGGATGATGCCGATCGACGGCAGGCGCAGCCAGCGCTCCACGTCCTCGGTCGAGCGCACCGAGTCGTTCATGTACTCGAGGAAGACCGAGAGGACGACGGCCCCGGCGAGCGAGAGGGCGAGCACCATGGCGACGCCGCGCAGGCGCTGCGGGCCGACGGGGTGGTCGGGGACGACGGCGTAGTCGGCCACGAAGATGTTGTTGGGCGTGCCCGCCAGCACCACGTCGTTCTCCTTCGAACGCTGGAGCAGGCCGTCCAGGAGCTGCTTGTTGGTCTCGATCTCCTGCTGGATGATACGGTAGTTGATGGCCGCCTCGTTCTGCGTGAGCGTCTCGCCGCGCTGCCGCTCGAAGTCGGCGCGCACCGCCCGCTCCCGCTCGAGCGCCTGGCGGTAGCGCGTTTCGAGGTTGAGGGTCACGACCGTGGTCGCGCGCGCCTTCGTCTCACTCGCCTGCTTTTCCAGCGTCGCTATCTGCTGGTTAATCTCCTTGACCTCGGGCCACTCCTCGGTGTTGTTGACGAGGAGTTGCGAGCGCCGCTCCTTGAGCGCCGCCAGCTTCGCCTCGATGTCCTCTTTGGACTTGCCGTCCTTCTCGGCCAGCGCGCTCGCGGCGCCGGGCGACTGCGCCGCGCGGTAGGCGGCCTCGGCGTCCTTGCGCTCGTTCTCGGCCTGGAGGAGTTGCTGGTTGAGCCCGGCCAGGCGCTCGACCACGGTGTTCTGGCTGCCGTCGAGCGAGAGAATCTGGTGCGTCTTCGCGTAGTTGACCAGGCGCTCTTCGTCGCTGCGAATGCCGGACTGGAGTTCGGCCACCCGCTTCTGTAGGAAGTCGCCGGAGGTCGCGTTGTTCTCGGTCTTCTTCTCCAGGTTCGCGAGGACGAAAGTGTCGGCGATGGCGTTGACGACCTTGGCCACGACCTGCGGGTCGCCGTGCGTGAACCTGATGTCGATGAGGCGCGTGTCCTTGTTGTAGGAGCTGGTGCGCGTCTCCCTGACGGGCTCGACCCTGAGGCCGGCCTGGAGGATGCCGACGAAGGGGGCGAGGCGTTTGGCCTCGGCCAGGTCTTCGCGGGCGGTGGCGGGGGCGACGGCGCCGGTGAGGGGCAACTGGTAGGGCTCCTTGCCGCCCTCCCCCTCGGCGGGCGAACTCCGGAGCCCGGCCATGCGGGAGAGGTTCTGCCAGACGGTGCGGTGCTGCCCCGCCGTGGGTCGCAGGAAGGCTTGGTTGTGTTCGAGGTCGAGCGTCTTGACCACCCGGCGCAGGAGCGCGGGGCTCGTCAGGTTCTGAAGCTGCGTGTTGAAGTAGGCGGGGTCGGTCGTCTGGCCGTTGTTGATGTAGACGGTGCCGTTCTTGACGGCGCCGGCGCCGGGGTTGCTCTCAAGGTCAACTTGCACGCGCGTCTGCGCGCTGTAGATGTCGGGCTTTTGCGCGATGTAGACGGCCGCGGCCGCCGTGGACAAGAGGGTGATCCCGACGATCAGCCAGACGTGCTTGCGCACGGCGCGGAGGTACTCGCGGAAGTGGTTCTCCTCCGCACCCTCCATGTCGCCGTAGCCGGCATAACCGCCGTACGGAGGGAGCGCCGCCGGCGCCGCGGCGGACTTCGGCCTGTCGAGGTCTTGCGGCTCGGGGAGCGCAAAGGGCGGACCGTTGATTTCCTTCATGGGACTTTCCAGCTTCCTTCAAGGGCGTGAGCCGTGAACCGTCAACCGTGACGAGTAAGAGCCGGCTTTAATCTCGTCACGGTTGACGGTTCACGGTTCACGCTTTCTAACGGATGACCTGCACGGGGAGCTGGCCCACCGTGGGGACGACGGCGCCGACGAGGCTCCGCAGAATCCTCTTCCCGCCCGCGATGGGCACGTCGATGATGTCGTTCGGGAGGAGGGCGATGTCTTCGGCCTGGTGCTTATCGACCGCCTTCATGTCCACGAAGATTTCGCGGCTCTCGCCGTTGGCCTCCTGGCGGACGATGCGCACCCGCTCCTTGCGCGAGTCGGGCATGAAGCCGCCGACCATGGCGATGGCGCGCGAGACCGTCAGGCGGTCGTCCTTGAGCAGGATCGGGCCGGGGCGCAGGACGTTGCCGACGACGTAAGCCTCCTTCGCCTCGGGCAGCGTGATGACGTCGCCGGGCTGGAGGTAGGGGTTCGCGCGCTCGTCGCCCTTCAGCGTCTCCTCCAGCTTGAAGGTCAGGAAGGACGGGGCGGAGGCGTCGTCAATAATCCCCGTCGCGGTCTGCGCGGCCGCCGCGGCGGGCCTGGCCGCGCACGCCCCGGGCGCGGGCATGCGCGCGATCTGGACGCGGCCCCCCGACTTCTCCGTCGCGCCGCCGGCGTAGAACTGGAGGAGTTCGAGGAGGCGGACGGGGCGGCGGAGCTGGAACTGGCCGGGGCGCGCGACCGCGCCGTTGATGGCGACGGGCTGCGAGTTGTACTCCTTCACCTTGACGACGACCTGCGGGTTGCGCTTGTACTTGGTGTAGAACCTGCGCAGGTGCTCTTGCAGCTCGTTGGTCGTCATCCCGGCGGCGCGCACCTCGTTCTGCTCCTCGTTCTGGACGGAGAGCAGCGGGATCATCCCGCACTCGTTGACCTCCATCGACTCGGCGGAGAACTGCGGGATGATGTCGGGGGCGGTGACGCGGATGGTCAGCACGTCGCGGGGGCCGATGCGGTACTGCTCGCCCGCGGGCTGCTGCTGCTGCGCCGGCGCGGCCAGGGCGGCGGCCGCCACGCAGAAGGCCGCGGCGAGAGTGCGGCGCGCTCTGACGAGGAGTTTGGATTTCATAACTTTATGGTTCGGAGTTCACTTCGCCGCGAGGCCCATGCGGCGCGAGAGCATGGCCTCGCGCAGGTGGTTGGGGCGCGAGAGGTTGAGGACGGTGTTGCCGAGGATGACGTTCAACTCCTCGGCCTCGCGGACGAAGGCGCCGGCGAGCGGCTTGTCGCCAACCTTGACGACGACGCCGTCGCGCACCCACTGCCAGAACTGCGCCTGGGTAGTCCAGAACTCTTTGCGGTCGCGGCAGACGACGAGCGCCGTCCGCTTCGCCTTCCTCTTTTCGGCCTTCCTCTTCGCGCTGCTCATCCTCTTTCCTTCCCCCCGGACGCACCCCGGCCGTCACATGTCCTTAGGAGTTTCGCCCCGCGAGGCTACTGACCCGTCACGTCGTACCCCCCGCGGGGGGAAGCCTCGGCCGAGGCGACTTAAGTTTTCGAGGCCGCCGTCGGGCGCGGCCCTTTAGACCACCTCGCGCGCCGCCGGCGCCTGCCCCTCCTCGTGCCTGAGGAGGCGCGAGATCAGCTCGCCGCGCCGCTTCACGCCGAACTTGACGAAGAGGTGGCGCATGTGGAACTTCACCGTCTGCTCGGTGACGAAGAGGCGCGCGCCGATCTCGGCGTTCGTCAGCCCCTCGGCGCAGCAGAGCGCGACCTGCGCCTCGCGCCGGCTCAGGTTGTAGCCGTTCACGACCCGCTCAAGCGCCGGGGCGAAGCCGGCGCCGTTCGCGTGGCTGCGAATCTCCTTCGGGTAGGGTTCGAGCCCCGCCGCGCGCCTGCGCTCGAAGACCTCCTGCGGGCCGTAGACCAGATAGAAGCTCCCGGCGCCGCTTTCGGCGCTGCCGTCGTCGCCGGCCGCGCGTTTGCAGTCGATGCTCAGCTTCGCCACCAGCCCGGCGCGCGCGCGCCTGAGCGTCGAGTAGCTGCCGAGGCCGGTCAGCCCGAGCAGTTGGCGGAGGCTGAAGCTCCCGACGCGCGACGCGAACTCGCCGCCCGTGGCCGCGAGCAGGGACTCGTAGAGCAGGTGCTCGACGGGCGAGTGGCTGAGAGCCAGCAGTGCCATCGCCCCTTGGGGGTTGAGTTCCATCAGCTTTGAAAGGACTCCGGCCGAGGCAGAAAGTCGCGTGCGTCCGCTGCCGACAGCGTCCGGGGTCGCGTGCGTGCCCCGTGTGTCAAATTTCTCGGCGCCCGCCTGTGTAAGCTACTGAACGAAAACTCCGCTCGCCGGCTCCTCTCGCGGGGAACTGCTCCGTGGACGGCCGGGAGATAATGGCTTGAACTCTTGTTTCCTTAGGTTTAGCGCGACGGGAGTACGGCTTGAATCGGATGTCGGATGAGGTCGCCTGCACTTTTATTGAAACTGTTTGCGACAGGGTGTGTACCTGGTAGCGACTCTTGTACCGCCGATAAGGTGGCCGGCGTCGTCTGCCGGCGGCTCCTAAGTGCCCTTTGGTGTAGACACACCCTGCTTGAACGCCTCATCCTTGACCTTACAGGGTGTCAAAAAACCGCCCGCGAGTATAGATGTGGCGGGGACTTTTTGTCAGATTCAGCCGTTTGGATGGGTTTCTGAAGAAAGTTGTAGTTTGAAGAATCAGGGAAATTCCCTAGCCTGGTTTAAAACCCGAAGCCTAGAATGATAACCATGACTCTCAAAAAACCCGGCAATTTTAGCTAAGACGGTACTGTTGTCAAGTGAATAATACTAATGTGGGACATTTTTCCATCTCCACCCGTAAAACTTACACGCCACAGGCAGCAACGCCCGGCGTGAGAAGCCGGGCGTCAACTTTTCTGCACACGGGGGTGGCCGTCACAGTCCACAAAACACATCACCCGAAAGTCTTGTAAGCACGGATTATACGATTTACTGCCGGGCCGTGGAACTCGTCGAAGCGTTCCTGTCCGACGTGAGAGAGCGCCGCCGGTCGTTACTCGAAGCCTATGAGCGGCGCGACCTCGAAAGGCTGAAGCGCGAGTCGCACGCGTTCAAAGGGGGCGCCGGGCTGTTCGGCGCCGCGCGGCTGTCGAACATCTGCGCCCGGCTCATAGACCTCGCCGCGCGCGGCGACGCGCCCGCGCTGCTTCAGGCGCTCGAAGCGATGGACGCGGAACTGGGACAGGTCACCTCGAAGCTGGAACAGTGGACGCTCGACGCGTAACGTTTCGCCCGCCTCATCTGTATGCCTTTTCTCTCAGTCGCCGGAGCGGGCGCTTGAGGAAGGCGGCGGACTGGGAGACGTAGAACTTGAGCTGACGCGGGAGCCTCGCCCTCTCGTCGAAGGGGAGGCGGAGGCCGACGTGGGCGCGGACGGGGTCGGGCCAGCGGCCGACGAGCGCGGGCAGCGCGCGCAAGGGGTTGCGCAGGGAGACGGACATCAACTCGCGCGGCACGTGGTCGGCCGTCGTGGGGCGCTCCCACTGCCGCAGCACTTCCGCCAGGAGCCAGGAGGGCGCGCGCGCCTCGCTCACAGATTCTGGTAATCCACCGCGCGTCGCGCCGAGCAGACGCCGCGCGAGGTCGAGGACGCAGCCGACCCAGTTGCGCCTGAGCGCGTCACAGCCCGCCGCCGCGTCCCGGTCGAAGCCCGCGGGCGCCGTCTCCAGCGCGGCGGCCACGTCGCAGAGCCAGAGCGGGCGGTATGCGCTGTGCCTCAGCAGGTGCAGGCAGAGGAAGCGCAACTGGTCTTCGTGTCCGGGGACGCGAATCCGCGAGCCGTTCAGCTCGAAGAGTTGCGAGCGCGCGTAGACGCCGTCCCAGCCGTCGCGGCCGAGCAGTGCGGAGTCGTCGTGCTTCAGGTCGATGAGCGCTTTGCCCTTCGGCCCCGGCCCCCAGACGGCGCGGCGCGCCGCCCCGTACTCTTCGGGGCGCACGCAGAGGTCTATGTCGCCGACGGGGCGCAGGCCGCGCTCGGCGTAGAGGCGCGCCGCGCCCAGACCTTTCAGCAGGATGGGCTCGACGCCCGCCGCGCGCAGGCGCGAGAAGACGTGCTCGACCTCGCGCTCCTGAAGTGCGGACTGTAGGGACTGTGTCTGGTAAGCCTCGCGGAGTTCTTCGCCCGCCCGCGTGTCGCGCAGGCGCGAGCCGCGCACGCGCCACCATGCGAGCGCGGCCGTCCCCGAGCCTTTAAGTTGAGGGACGACCTGTCCGAGTTCTTCGGCGGAGAGGTTCGGGGCGGGGGGCGTCCGCCTCCACGAGCCCGCGAGGAGTTCGGCGATGATCGAGGGCGTGCTTCCGCGCCGCGCGGCCGGCGAAAGTTCGGGGCTCACTTCGGGCCTTGTTAGACGCCGCACTCCGCCTCGGGCAGGCACACGCCGCCCGAGCAGCACATCGGCGGGGGGCAGTTCTGTTCGTTGCACGGACTCTGCGCCTCGGCCGCGGTCGGCGAGACGACGGAGGTGATGAGCGGGAGCGAGACGGCCGCCGCGACGCCCAGACGGCGGAGCATCTTCCGGCGCGAGATGAGGCTCGTCGCCGCCGCCGCGCGCGCCGCGCCCGTCGATAGCAGGTCGAACTCGGCCAACTGTTCGAGCGCGAGCCACACGACCTCCTCCGAGACGTGCGCGGACATCTGCGCGCCGACCCTCTCGGCTATCCGCGCGACCGAAGTCCGGCCGTCGCAGCTCTTCCAGACCAGCGCCGCCGTCCGATTCAGACAGTGCGCGCGGTGACCCTCCTCGTCGTAGACGAGCACTTCTTCGGCCAGCTCGCGCACGAGCAGCCTCGCCTCCCGCGCCGCGGGCAGATATTGATCGGGCATGTGTTCAGGCATGTCCTTCCCTCCTCAAGAAGACTCGCTGACGATTAATTTCGGGCGGATGATTCTGCGGCCCCCACGCCGCTCAGGATGGACGCCGCGGCGTGTGACGCTTCGCCGCGCGCGCCGGCCAGTATGACGGTCCGCGCGGCGACCTCCGACAGCGCGGCCAGCGCGCGCGCCGGTGCCCTGCGCGCGGAGACGGTGTTGGCTAACATCTCAAGCACGCCCTCCCCCGGACTGAGGCGGCGCGGCCGAAAACTCCGCCCGCGCTCGTAGCGGCTGACGACCACCAGCCCGACCGGCAGCGCTCTCCTCCCGGCGCGCCCGCCGAACTCCTCGACCGTGCGGCGCGTCTGCGCGAGCCCCGCGCCCTCGCGCACCGCCAGCGGCCGCGCGTAAGGGTGAACACGCCCCTCTGCGTCGAGCACGGCGTACTCGTCCGAGTAATACACCGCGCCCGCGCGCACGAGCTCCGCGACGAGCGTCGTCTTGCCGCTCAGGCTGCGGCCGGGAATCAGGATGGCGCGCCCGCGCCAGCCGACCACGCCCGCGTGGACGAAGACGCGGCGCGCCGCGCGCTCGGCCACGTAGATTTGCAGGTCTGATTCGAGCATCCCCAACACCGCACCCGCTTCGGGCGCGCGCCCCGCGAGCCGCGCGCCCGAGTAGAGCAGGTGGAAGCGTCGCCCACGACCTTCAACCTCCCCCCCGCCCGAGACGAGCGAGTAGAGCTTCGAGACCTCCGGCGACGCGGCGGGCCTCCAACCGGGCGGCAGACGCTCCGCCACGTGCGCGAGCGACGCCGCGTCGCTCATGCGGACGCCGACCTTCACGCCGTAGGCCGTCAGCGCAATCCCTGCCGCCCACCCGAGGCGGTCGAGCTTACGCATTCAAGCCGACGTGGACTCAAGCCGCGGCATGAGCGCGTCCGCGAAGACGTTCGTGCCCGACCCTCTCATCAACGACCGGCTCACGGCGCGCCCTCCACCACGACGACGAACTGGTACGCGCCGCCCCTCATCACCCCGAGCAGGAACTCCACGTCCGCGCTCTGCCCCGCCGCGAGCGGCTGCGGCAGCGTCAGCGACCCGCTCAACACGAGCCCCGTGTTGACGCCCCCGCCCGCAGCTTGCGCGGGCGGCGTCTCGACGGTCGTCGCCACGAGCCCCGTCCCGCCGAGCCCCGCCAACTGCGCGTCGAGCACACGCACCTCGGCCTGGTTGGCGAAGACCTGTTTGTTGTTGTAGGTCGTCACCTGCACCACGCGGAACCGCAGTCGGTTGAGCGACTGCCCCGTGTTGTTCGTGAACCGCCGCCGCAGCGACAGAGTCCCGAGCGAGCCGTTCGTCACCGGCGTCAGACTCCGCACGCTCGACAGGATGCCGGGCGGGGTGGTGACGCCGAACCCGCTGTTGCGCGTGACGGGCCCCGAGCCGTTCTCCGGCCCCGGCGCGCCGAGCGTGGCCGTGCCCGAGAGGAGTTGCGCCGGGTTGGTGGCGACGAGCGTGAAGTCCGCGCGGTTGTCGCCCGTGTCGGACGGCAGGCTCGAAGGCTGGTTGCGCACGAAGCTGTGCTGCACGTCCTCGGCCACGCCGAACAGGGGGAGCCCCGACCCTTCCCTGTACGGCGTCGCCACGCCGTCGAAGCCGACCGCGTCGAAGACGTTCGCCGGCGTGAACTGCGCGCGGTCGGCCGTCTTGAAGAGCGCGAGCCCCGTGTAGTCTGCCTCGCCGCCCGAGTAGGCCGGCGGGTTGTAGGTCTGGTCGGGCGCGGCTAAACCTGAGAGGCTGTAGCCCGTGCCCGCCGCGAGGTAGTGGCCGCGCGCGGGGATGACCGTGCCCGCGGGGATGACGAAGCGCGGGATGTTCGACGTGGAGCCTTGCAGGTCAACGAGCGCCCAGCCGCACGCGGCCGCCGGCCCCGCCGTGATGACTTGCAGCGCGCAGGTCACGGCGTTGGCGTCCGTGACGACGATGTCCGCGTCCGTGTTGTTGTAAATCTCGACGAACTCGTCGGTCTCCCCGGCGGTCGGCGGCGCGCCCGTGCCCCCTCCGCCGTCGTCGTCGTCGGTGGGAGGCCGCGGGGCGGACGGGCCGTCCTCTTCTTCGACGGCGCTCTTCGCGGGCCGCCTGAGCTTCCGGCCGGACGGGAGCGTGACGACGGGCGTGTCGAAGTCGGCCGGCTCGTTGTTACCCGTGCCCGGCCCGCGCAGGCGGAACTCGCTGATGAGGACGGTGCCCGCGGCGACGGGCGCGGTGATGGTGGCGACGCCCGTCCCGTCCGCGACGGTCGCGTTCGAGGGGCTCGACAGGTTCAGGCCGAAGTCCTCGGGCGTGTCGGAGAGGGCGTCGGCCTTGACGACGACGGCGATTGTCTTCGAGGTCTCGCCCGGGTCGAAGATGACGGTGCCGCCGGCCGAAGTGTAGTCGCCCGGCTGCGTGGCCGTGCCGTCGGCCGTCGCGAAGTTGACCGTGACGGCCTGCGCCGAGGCGGCCGAGAGCGTGACGGGGAAGACGGCGTGGCTCACCCCCGACGAGGGCTCGGCCACGCTTAAGTCGCCGACCGAGATTGCGGGGCCGCCGAAGACCGACGCGGGCTCGGCGAGCGTCCAGTCGGAGAAGGACGAGACGCCATTGAGCGTGGCCGTGTGGTTCGTCGTGTCGAGCGCGTCGGGCGTGAACTGCGTGAAGGCGCCGCCGTCGTACTTGAAGATTTTGTAGTTCGCCTCGGCGCCCGCCACGTCCCCGGCGAGGTAGTGGAAGGTCAGGTCACTCGTCACGCCCGCGCCCGCGAGCGTCCAGTAGCGCGAGAGCGCGTTCGCGCCCGCGACGTTCGGGTGCTTCGCCTGCGTGGCCTTGACGGAGAGCGAGCCCGCGCCGGCCGTCACGCTCGCGTCCACGGGCGTGTAGCCGTTGGCCGTGCCCACGTCGAAGGTGAAGCTGCCCGCGCCGTCGAAGCTCTTCCGCTCCGTCCCGATGATGTAGCCGCTGCTGCGCGTGACCGAGCCGGCGGCGCCGATGTTGAGCGTGTTGCCGCCGGCCGTCGTGACGTTGTTCGCGCCGAGGGCGAGCGTGCCGTTGACGGTCGCGTCGGCGGAGAGCGTCACGGCGGCGTTGACGTTGACGTTGACGCCGACGCCGAAGCCCAGCGTGCCGCCCGAGGCGGAGGTGATTGTCTTCGCGCCGTTGAAGCCGAACGTGCCGGTGCCGGCGCCGGAGGTGATTGTGCGCGCGCCGCCCGAGACGAGGAGGTCGCCGCCGTTGCCGTTGAGCGCGAGCGTGCGGCCGTTGAGATCGACGCCGCCCGAGTTGAGCAGTCGCAGCGCGGCGCCCGTGGTGGCGTTGACGGCGAGGTCTGTGACGAAGCCCGCGCCCGCGTCGGGCGTGAGCGAGCCCGCGGCCTTGTCTACGACGAGGTACGCGAAGCTCTCGGTGCCGCCGCCCTGAACGCTGACAATCTGGTTCGTGGTGCCGTTGAAGGTGACGGCGCGGCCGTTGGTCGTGAAGGTGGCGGCGGCGGCGCGCGTCCAGTTGTGGCCGACCTCCAGGTCGCCGCCGCTCAAGGTCGAGAGGACGAGCGAGCCGCTGTTCGAGACGGAGCCGAGGACTTTGAGCGGCCGCGTGAGCGGGGAGGGGCCGGCGAGGCTCATCGTCGAGCCCGCGTCGATGGCGAGGTCGCCCGCCATCTGGAAGGCTTGCGCGGTCGAGCCGTTGGGGAGGTCGAGCGTCGTGTTGTTGGCGAGCCGGACGTGGTAGGGGTAGCCCGGCCCCGAGGTCGCGCCCGGCAGCCACTCGCCGTTGCGCCCGTAGCTCCCGCCCGTGTTGTACTTCAGCGTCGAGGTCGCGGCGTAGGAGGGCGAGCCGGAGAAGAAGCCGCCCTGGTCGATGCGGAGCGTGCCGTTAATCTGCGCCTGACCGTTGTTGCCGACGGCGCCGGCCGTGGCCAGCAGACCGTCGGAGACGACGGTGAGGTCTGCGCCCGTGCCGTCGGCGACGTTGAAGGTGACGCCGCCGTTGACCAGGAGGACGCCGCCCGCGCCGACCGTCAACTGGTCGGCTTCGACCGAGGCCGTGACGTTGACGGTGTGGCCGTTCCGGATGGCGATGGCGTCGGCCGAGGACGAAGGCGTCCCGGCGGCGTCCACCCAGTTGGTGCCGTCCGTCGAACTCTCCCAGGTCGAGGCCGAATTCCAGTTGCCGCTCTGCTTGCTGCGGTAACTGACGGGCGGGGGGAAGACGACGAGGTAGAGTTCGCCGCCGAGGATGCTGAGCGTGGCGCCGTGACCGGCGGCGACGCCGTCGCCGCCGACCGTGACGGACGAGGGGGCCGTCCCCGAGACGCCTCCGCCGGTGCCCCTGGAGACGAGCAGGTAATTGCCCGCGGCGAGCGGGATGCCGCCGCGGGAGACGGTGACGGTGACGGGGTTGCCGCCGGCTAAGACGAGCGTGCCCGTGCCGGCGGTGGTGAGCGGGGGGACGGTGCCGTTGTAAGAGTGGAACTGGAGCGGGCTGTTAGACGCGAGGCTCAGGTTCTTCGCACCCAGCGCGAGGGTGCCGGGAGCGGCCGCGCCGCTGGCGCTGAGCGTCTGTCCGCTGGCGAGGGCGTAGGAGGCGGGCGTGACGCCCGAAACGTCGAAGGCCGCGCCGGCCGCGACGACGATGCTGGGCGAGTTGTTAATCGTGCCCGGGCCGCTGAGCGCGAGCGTCCCGGCGCTGATGGTCGTCTCGCCGGAGTAGGTGTTCGCGCCGCTCAGCGTCAGAAAGCCGCCGCCCGAACCGGCCTTCGTGAGTTTCCTGTTCACGCCGCTGATGCTGCTGCTGATCGTGACTGCGCCCGTGCCGTCCACGTTGATGATGTTATCGGTGACGTTGCCGAGGGCGACGCCCATCGTGCCGTTTAGTGCAGCCTGAAGGGTAAGGTTGCCGGTTCCGGAGTGCCGCAGAATAACATTCGCGACGGAGTTCACCGACGCCCCGTTAAGCTGAAGAGTGCCGGCGATGGCGGAACTGTCCCCGAGGCTGCGGGCATTCGTGCCGGTAAAGTTAATGGCTCCCAGGTAGAGAGTGTTACCGGCGAAATTCATGTTAATGCCAATCGCCGGATTCGCGGCGGTCGAGGGGATGGTGGCAACGTCCGCGTTGGTAGTTGCGGACTGAGACCCGGGAAACGCCGTGTCGCCAACCCAGTTGGTGACAGTGAACCACGCCGTACCGCCGCCGGTCGCACCACCGTCCCACGTCTGGTCAGCCGCATGGGCGACGTAGACGTAGGTGCCCACAAGTGCGAGGGCGACGAGCGCGGCGGCGAAGGTTAAGAGGCGGCGGGTGGCGCGGGTGAAGACGGGGGTCTGCATCTGAGGCTCTCCGGTGCTGCTGCAACGCCCGGCGGGCGCGCGGCCGAGTCCCGCGCCCCGCACAGGTCGAAGACGAACGGGCCGGCCGTTCGCGTTTCGAGACTACAATTTTGGTGGCAGCATGAGGGGACGCCTGCGGCGTCGGGCACATGGATTGGGGCGCAGAGTAACACCGCGGCGGCACGCGGTCAACCCTCGAAGCCTTCAGCGGCACGGGGCGCCCGGCGCGGCGGAGAGTAAGGGTGGGGCCGCGAGGTAAAAGTTCTTCACGTTCCGGTCACGTCGAGTTCAGCTCACCCGCCCGCCTTCACCTCCGACGGCGTGACGTTCCAGCCGCGCAGGCGCAGGGAGGGGGGCGACGTGACGCTGGCGGGGTAGCGGACGTTGACGGTCTTCGTCTCGCCCGGCAGCAGCGCCACGTAGTTGTCGCTGTAGAAGGCCGGGAGGATGCGCCGGCCCGAGGCGTCCACCAGCGTCAGCTTCGCGTTGAGGGCGGGCGTCCGCGCGCGGTTCGAGAGCGTCACGGTGACGACGCGGTCGCCCGCCTCGACCTGCGGCGCGGAGGCGCTCACGGCGAGCGGCGTCTGCGCGAGCTTATTCAGCGCGCGGTACGAGGCGGCGTCGCGGCCGCGCCAGTAGAAGTTCTCCGAGACGACGCGCCCCGCGCCGTCCGCGAGCTTCAGAGAGACGAGCGCCACGCCCTCCTGCGCGAGCGGCGCGTCGAGCGGCACGGCCGCGAGCGCCGTCGCGCGGTTCGCCTTCGCGTCCAGGCGGTCGGCGCGCGCGAACAGCTCGCGGTTGTCGAGACTCAGGACGCGCGTCGTCGCCGTCAGGTCGTTCTCGTCTTTGAGAGTCGTGTTGACCACGACCAGCTCGTTGCCCGGCAGGTTCAACTGCACGTGCAGCGGCTCGGCCGCCTTCTTCGCGCCGTAGTAGGCGGCGTGCGTGTCGTAGTCCCAACTGTAAATCTGCCACGCGTTCGAGGGCCACGCCGGGTGCGTCATCCAGAGCAGGCGCCCGCTGTTCTTCGTCCAGAGGTGGCCGAGGAAGCCCTCGTACATCGCCTTGTGCGTTTCGAGGTTCATCATCTGCGCCTTGCGCTCGAAGTCCTCGAAGCTCTCGGCCGCGCCGAACATCTCGTCCAGCGCGCGCATAAAAGTCTTCGTGTCGCCGTTCCCGGCGAAGTGCCAGTCGTGGTAGGCGAGCGCGTCGCTCAAGGGCCAGAGGTCGGGCGCGGGCACGTAGTCTTGGATCGACTCGAGCGTCGAGAGCGAGGGCGTGCCGACCTCGACGGAGAAGCCCGTGGCGAGGTCTGTGAAGTAGCCGGCCGGCGGGCGGTAGTTGTAGGGGCCGGAGCCTTGCAGGTTGACGACGTTCGAGCTGCCCGTGAACCAGCGCGTCCCGTCGAGGTCGGCCACCACGTCGTCCAGTCCCTCGTTGAGTTGTGGGTAGGGCACGCCCTCGTTGCGGCCGAACCAGAGCACGATGGACGGGTGGTTGCGGTAGCGCGCGACCGTGTCGCGGGCGTTCTGGAGGAAGAGCTGCGGGTCTTGCGGCTCGACCTGAAAATTCTGCGTGGACTGCCAGAAGTCGTTGAAGACCATCATGCCGTACTCGTCGGCCAGCTCGAAGAACTCGGGCTCGGTGTTGGTGCCCATCCAGTTGCGTATGACGTTCATGTGCGCCTCGCGCTGGAGGCGGAAGTAGGGCTCAAGGCGCGCGCGCGAGACGCGCTTCAACGCGTCGTCCATCCCCCAGTTGCCGCCGCGCGCGGCGATCCTCACGCCGTTGACGCGCAAAGTCAGGTGCGGCTCGGGCAGCGTCTCTTCGATGTCTTTGACGCCCGGCGAGCGCTCGCCCGCGGCGGTGAGCGATTCGGCCCAGCCGCGCGGGCTCTGCTTGATGGCCTCGTGCCGCACGTCGATCAATCGCTCGCCGCGCAGCCTCCCGTCGGCGGTCTGGACGTTGACGCGGCGGAGCCTTCCCCTGCTGTCGAAGAGCGAGAGGTCGTAGCTCACCTCGCGGATGCCGAAGCGGAGCCGACACGTGTCCGAAGGGCGACCGTCGTCGAGCGCCGTCAGACGAAGCTCGTGCAGCGCGGGCGCGCCGTAGCCGTTCGGCCACCAGAGTCTCGGGTTGCTGACGCGCAGGCGCGGGAACTCGGCGGGCGCGAAGCGGACTGTCGTCGCGCCGGGCGCGGCCGTCAAAGTCTGCTCGACTGTCACGTCGTCGAAGGAGGCGCGCACGGTCACGCGGCGCGGGGCGGCCGCGTCGTTGCGCAGGGGCACTTCGATGTGGATGTCGGCGGCGTCCGTGCGCGGGAGCGGCAGGTCTGTGATGACGTGCGGGTCGAGGATGCGGACGTCGCCCGTCGCCTTCAACTCGACGGGCTGCCAGAGCCCCGTGTTGCGGTCGCGGATGCCGGGTATCCAGTCCCAGCCTTCGGCCGCGACGAAGGTCGGGCCGTCAATCGCCATCTGCCCGCCGTTCTCGCCGACGCCGCCGCGGATGGACTGCTCGTGCGGGATGCCGGGGTGCGGCGGCGGCGAGACGCGGACGGCGACGACGTTCTCGCCCTTTAATACTTCGATGTCGAACTGGCCGCGGACGAAGGCGCCGATGGTGCCGCCGACCCGCCGGCCGTTGACCCAGACTTCGGAGGCGTAGTTGACGCCGCCAAAGACGAGCGTCAGCCGCCGGTTCGCGGCCTCGGCCGGCACGTCGAAGCTCGTGCGGTACCAGTAGTCCTGCCGCGCGAGGCTCTCGGGGATGGCCATGTTGTTGAGGCCGTAATAAGGGTCCGGGTAGACGCCGCGGTCTACGAGCGTCGTCAGCACGGTCCCCGGCACGGTGGCCGCGTGCCAGCGCCCCGCGTCGAAGCCCGGGCGCGAAACGGTCGCGCCGTCGGCCGCCACGTCCGGCGCGGCGGCCAAACGCCAGCCGTTCAACTGCCAGCGCTCGTCGCCCACAGGCTCAAGCACCGGGCGCGTGGGCGCGGGCTTCGCGACGGGCGCCGAGAAGCCGCCCTTACTGCGTGGCAGAGTCCAGGGGTCTTGCTGGCGCCAGAGCCCCGTGTTGGCGCGGTTCTGCCACTCCCAGCCGACGCCGACCTTCCACATCTGCACCAGCTCGAAGCGCGGCCGCGCGCGCACCAGCGCCTCGACCTCGGTCGTACTGAGCGCACGGTCTTCGATGGTGGCTTCGACCAGCGAGCCGCCGAAGTGCGGGCGCCCTGCCGCGTGCGGCGCGACGGCGATGCGCGGCGCGACGGCGGGCAGTCGCGCGGCGCGGTTGGCGACCCGCCGCCCGTCCGCGTAGAGCGTCACCTCCCTGCCGTCGTAAGACGCCGCGACGTGCGTCCAACGTCCCGGCTCGATTGGCGTCTCGGAATCCACCTGCACCCCTGCGCCGCGGAACGCGAGGCGGCCGTTGACCAGCGCGAGGCACCGGCAGAGCCCCGACTGCGCGTCGCCGAGCCCGACGAGCACGACCGCGTCCCCGCCGCCCTGTCGCGCGTCGGGCCGCACCCACGCGTAGACGGCGAACGGCGCCCCGGCGGCGGCCAGACGCTCAGCGCCCTTCAGCTCGCGCTCGATGCCGACGCCGCCTTCGAGGAAGGTCGCGTTGTAAGGGCCGCCGTTCTCCGGGACCTGCGCCGCCGCCTGCGCCGCGAGCGCGCACGCCAGCAGAAGGGTCAGGCAAGGTTTACGCATCGGCTCTCTCCCACTCGTTCGGTTGTCGCTTACTTCGTGAATGAAGTCTCCGCCAGTCTGACCTTCCCTCCCAGACGCGCGTCGCGCGAGGAGGCGCCGACCGTGACGTTGAAGTCTCCCGCCTCCGTGACCCAGACGCCCTTCGCGGGGTCGTAGAAGGAGAACGCGGACGGCGGGAGCCGCACCGCGAGTCGCCTCTTCTCGCCGGCCTTCAGGAAGACTTTAGTAAAGCCTTTCAACTCCTTCGCCGGGCGCGGCAGGCTCGACTCCTCGTCGCGCACGTAGACCTGCGCGACCTCGGCGCCGTCACGGCGGCCGGCGTTCCTGACCTCGAACTCGACGTTGACGAAGGTGCCCGCGCCGGTCTGGTCCCGGGTCAGCTTCAGGCCCGCGTACTCGAAGCGCGTGTAGGAGAGCCCGTGGCCGAAGGGGAAGAGCGGCGCGATGTTCTTCGTGTCGAACCAGCGGTAACCGACGAGGAGACCTTCCCTGTATTCGACCGAGCCGCCGCCGCCCGGGTAGTTGCCGTAGGCGTGCGAGTCCTCCCAGCGGCGCGGGAAACTCGCCGGCATCTTGCCCGCAGGCGACGCGTCGCCGAAGAGGATTTCCGCCAGCGCGCTCCCGCCCTCCTGCCCGAGGTAGAAAGCCTGCACGAGCGCGGGCACACGTTCGAGCCAGCCGCGCGGAAGGACCGGGCCCCCCGAGTTGAGCACGACGACGGTGTTCGGGTTCGCGCGCGCGACGGCGTCAATCAACTCGTCCTGACCTTCGGGCAGGTTCAGGTCGGGGCGGTCGAGCGCCTCGGTCTCGGTCGCCTCCGAGAGCCCCGCGAAGACGACCGCCACGTCCGCGCGCCGCGCCGCCTCGACCGCCGCGCGCAAAGTCCCCTCCTCTATCCGGCGCCACCCCAGACGTACGTCCGCGTGCCCGCGGCTCTCGTAGTGCTCGACGCGCAGGCGGCGCGGCTCGCCGGCCTTCAGCTCGACGACCGTGGCGCCCGTCATGGTCGCGTGGTCGGCCCAGAGGTCTACGACGAGCTTGTCGTCGAGGTAGAGGCGCCCGCCGTCGTTGCTGCTGAGGCTTAAAGAATACCGACCGCCGATTGTGGCGACGAGGCTCCCCGTCCAGCGCGTCGAGAAGCGGTCGTCGGGAAACCCCGGCGCGGGCGAGCCCGTCGTCCAGCGGAAGTTGAGCTGGGGGTCTACGCGTCTGATGGCGGGCTCTCCGGCCATCTCGACGTTCGCGAAGTACTCGCCTTGCAGGCCGTTCGAGCGGCCGTCGGGCGTGCGCAAATTCTCGGCCGGAATCACCGCCGTGTCTTCGAGCGCGACCACGCCGGGCGCGTGCTCGACGCGGACGCGCTCGCCCGCCCTCTTCCTGATCCCTTCGAGCGGGCTGACCGAGTAAGGCGGGATGACCTGCGCGCTCCCGCCGCCGCCGAGCCGCGCGACCGCGGCGTTCGGGCCGATGACGGCGATTGTGCGGACGCTGCTCGCGTCGAGGGGGAGGAGGGCGCGTTCGTTCTTCAACAGCACGACCGACGCGCGCGCGGCGTCGCGCGCGAGCCGGCGGTGCGCGGGCGTGTCGAGCGCGCCGCCCTCCGGCACGGCGCGTTCCAGCAGCCCGAGCGAGGCCATCGCGCGTAAGGTTCGCCGCACCTTGTCGTCTATCTGCGCCTGCGTGACCGCGCCGGACGCGAGCGCCTTCTTCACTTCGGCCGGGTTGAGGAAGAGGCCGGTCGGCATCTCAAGGTCGAGCCCGTTCTGTAAGGTCGGCACGGTTGACTTGACCGCGCCCCAGTCGGACATGACGAGGCCGCGGAAGCCCCAGCGCTTCTTGAGCACATCGTCGAGAAGGTACCGGTTCTCGGTCGCGTACTCGCCGTTGAGCTTGTTGTAGGCGGCCATGACCGACCACGCGCCGCCCTCCCCGACGGCGGCCCTGAAGGCCGGGAAGTAGAGTTCGTGGAGCGCGCGCTCGTCCACGCGCACGTCGATGGTGTGGCGGTCGCGCTCCTGGTTGTTGGCGGCGTAGTGCTTGACGGCGGCCATCACGCCCTCCGACTGCACGCCGCGCGTGTAGGCGACCGCGATGCGCGCGGCGAGGAAGGGGTCTTCGCCGAAGCTCTCGAAGTTGCGCCCCGCGTGCGGCGCGCGCTGGATGTTGACGCAGGGGCCGAGCAGGACGTTCTTGCCCTGCGCCTTCGCCTCGCGCGCAATCGCCGCGCCGACCTGTTCGACCAGCGGAGGGTCGAAGCTCGCGGCGAGCGCGACGCCCGCCGGGAAGGAGGTGGCCGGCCCCGTCCGCACGCCGGCCGGGCCGTCCGTCATGTGCAGCGCGGGGATGCCGAGGCGCGGCACGGCCGGCGTGTCGAACCCCGTGCCCGCGAGCAGCTGTAGCTTCTCGTCCGGCGTCATGCGCGACAGGAGGTCTTCGACGCGCGCGTCAACGTCGGGCGCCGGGGGCTTCTGCCCGCCCGCCGCCGCCGCGACGACCAGCACGAGAGTCGGGAGTAGAAGCAGCAGCGTTCGTTCGGCGAGTCTCACAGTCTCCCCTTTCAAGGCGCGAGCCGTCACAACCAACTGAGCACGGTCACGTAACACCCGACGGCCGTCATGATGAGCCCCGCGGCGACGGTCGAGGCGAGCAGCCAGCGGCTCATGCGGTACGCGGGCGGGAGCTGCGTCCGCTCGACCCAGACCATCGCCAGGCACCAGAGCCCGCACCCGAGCACGCCCGCGACCGGCGCGACGACGCGCGCGATGACGACCGTCTTGTAGCCCGTCAGGATGAGGAGGAGCCCGCCCAGAGCGCTGTAGAGGATGACCCACGCGCGCAGGCGTTTGAAATCCCACGCGCGACGGGGCCAGACGGCCGCCGCGGTCTCGTAGGTCGTGCGCGCGTAGAGCGGGAACGCGCCGTAGATGGCGCCGAGGATGGCGAAGAAGACGCCGGCCTTGTAGACGACGATTAAACTCGGGTGGATGACGCCGAGGAACTGCGACTGCTGGCTGTAGAGGTCTGCGTCGGTCGGCACGAGGCCCCGCGGGTGGAGCACCGCCGCGCCGAGAATCATGAAGCAGGACGTGATGAGCAGGACGCTCCCGAACGACAGCGCCGTGTCGAGCGCGGGCGCCTTCAACCAGCTCAGCCCGCGCCTAATGACCGTCGTGTCCTGACTGAGCCCCGCGGGGCCGCCGCCGGTCTGCCCCGCCGCGCCCCAACGCTTCTCGCGCAGGAAGCCGACGTAGCCGACGTAGTCCTGCACGCCGCCGCCGACCGCGCCGAGCAGCACGGCCATCTCAAGGAAGACCGTCCGCCCCCTGAAGTCCGCGTAGTCGGCGAGCACCCACGGCGGGTACTCCGGCAGGCGCGGCGTGACCAGTCCCCAAACGGCCGCCGCCCAGTCGGGCTTGACGAGCAGCACCGCGACGAAGACGAGCCCCACCTTCAGGCAGAGGATGAGCGTCGAGACGCGCTCGACGATGCCGTAGGTCTGCACGAAGCTTAAGGCCGTCAACGTCACGATGACGGCCGCGCCCCACACGGGTCTGCCCCACGCCTCCCCCGCGCCCACGCCCGTGATCCAGATGCACAAACTCCCGAGCGCGTCCGAGAGCGCCGCGATCCACATCGGGAAGGCCGCGACGGAGACGAGGCCGATCAGCTTCGCCACCCACGCGCGCGGGCCGGGGATGCGCGACCACGCGCGCAGAGGGTGCTCGCCCGTCAGCACGAGGTAGCGCGCGCCCGTGTAGACCTGCACGCCCTTGAAGAAGACGGCCGCCGCGACGACCCACAGCAGCGCGTAGCCGAACGCGGCGCCCACGCGCGGCGCGAACACGGTCTCGCCCGTCCCGACCGTCACCGACGCGATGATGGCGCCGGGGCCGAAGGCGCGCAGGAGCCCCGCCCAACCGCCCGAAAGTTCCGGGCCCGGCGGCTCGTAATTGACGCTCTCTTGTCGCAGTGTTATTCGTCTTCCCTGCCCGAAGGATTTTAGACCTGATTCAGTTCAGACGGAGGTGCGCGCGACATTCTCTATGAAACTCTTCATTAAAGCTAGTCCTAACTTGAGCCGCGCCGTGCGAAGCGCGCTCGTCTGCCTCCTCGTCGTCTCGTCCGGCGCGCCGGCGCACGCGCGGCCGGCCGGCGGCGCGCGCGGACTGCCGCGCAGCACGCCGGAGCGGCAGGGCATCTCCTCGGCCGCCGTCCTCGCGTTCGTCGAGGCGGCCGACCGTGAGGTAGACCAGATGCACAGCTTCATGCTGGTGCGCCGCGGCCACGTCGTCGCCGAAGGCTGGTGGTCGCCTTACGACGCGCGCACGCCGCACGTGCTCTACTCGCTGAGCAAGAGTTTTACCTCCACGGCCGTCGGGCTGGCCGTCGCCGAGGGCAAGCTCAGTCTCGACGACGAGGTTCTAAAATTCTTCCCCGGAGAGGCCCCGGCCGAGCCTTCGCAGAACCTGCGCTCGATGCGCGTCCGCGACCTTCTGCGGATGTCTTCGGGGAACCAGACGGAGGCCAATTTTTTCGCGCCCGACCCGGCGACGCCCGGCGCCAGTTGGGTCAGGCGTTTCCTCGCGCACCCCGTCCCGTTCAAGCCGGGCACGCACTTCCTCTACAACTCGCCGGCCACGTACATGCTCTCGGCCATCGTGCAGAAGGCGACGGGGGCGACCGTGCTCGAATACCTCCGGCCGCGGCTCTTCGACCCGCTGGGCTTCGAGAACCCGACGTGGATGGCCAGCCCGCAGGGCGTCACGGCCGGCGCCTACGGACTGTCCGCGCGCACCGAAGAGATCGCGCGCTTCGGGCAGCTCTATCTACAGAAGGGCGCGTGGCAGGGGCGTCAACTGATTCCCGCGTCGTGGGTCGAGGAGGCGACGGCGCGGCAGACCTCGAACGGGTCTGCGCCGAAGAGCGACTGGGATCAGGGCTACGGCTACCAGTTCTGGCGCTCGCGCCACGGCTACCGCGCCGACGGCGCGTTCGGGCAGTTCTGCCTCGTCGTGCCCGAGCTGGACACTGTGGTCAGCATTACGAGCGGCGTGCGCGACATGCAGCGCGTGATGAATCTGGTCTGGGACAAACTGCTGCCCGAGATGAAGCCCGCCCGCCTGCCCGAAGACGCCGCCGCGCGTCGAAGGCTCGAAGAGAAACTCAAGGGACTGACCGTCCGATTCCGGCCGGGTCAAGCTACCTCCGCGCTCGCGGCGCGCGTGTCGGGTCGCTGGTACGAGTTCCCCGAGAACGCGCGCGGCATCGAGGCCCTCGCCTTCGACTTCCGCGGCGACTCGCCCGCGCTCGTCGTGCGCACGGCCGCGGGCGAGACGCGGACGCCCGTCGGGTTCGAGTCTTGGGCCAAAAGCCGCGGCGGCTTCGCCAACGGCCTCGAACGCGGCCTGGGCGTGCCCGCGCAGCCCTTGATGGCCGCGAGCGGCGCCTGGGCGGGCGAAGACACTTTCGCGTTAAAGATCGTCCTCTACGAGTCGCCGTACTACTCGACGCTCACGTTCAAGTTCGAAGGCGACAGGCTCCTGCTCGACTCCGAGCACCACGTCTGGTTCGGCCCGACGAAGCAGCCGCAGTTGGTCGGCAACGCCGCGCCGCCTACTGCGTCACGACCGTCCCCATCTTCACCACCTCGAAGTCCGAGCCCCTGAGCGACTTCAGCGCGCGCAGCTCGTCGTCGTCCCAGCGCGGGTCGGGCGCGCCGCTGACGTACCAGTTGCTGCCGTTGTCGGCCAGAATCATCCCGTACTTCTTGAGCGCCCGCAGGATGACCTGCATCGCGGGCGAGTAGCCCGCGATGTCTACGGAGGCTTTCAGGCGCACGCGCATGCCCATCGGCGGCAGGTTCGGGTCGGGGTTGCTGCTGGCGAAGTGGCGCGCGGGATGAACGTAGGCGCGGCGCGTGCGCGCGGCCGTGAAGCGCAGCGCGTGCGCGATCTCGCGGCGGCCGAAGACCTCGTCGTAGCGGACGAGGCCGGGGAAGATGGGCAGCCCCGCGGCGTCGGCCGAAGTCCAGCCCGCGGGCCGGAGCGCGTTCGAGCCGAGGTCGAAGACGGCGCCGCTCTCGGCGCTCCAGCCCGAGCCGCTGGGGAAGGCGCGGTAGAGCTCGTAGAGCTTCCAGTTGTCGCGGTCGATGACGATGACGTGTCGGTCGCCGGTGCCGTTGGGGCCGCCCTCGACGGGCGCGTCCGCGGGGACGGGGTAAGGGCCGGGGTCGCTCTCGTCGCCGTAGGCCGTGAAGGTGATGGGCACCTTCGTTTGCGAGCCCGAGACGACGACGTACGGGATGCCGTTCGGCGCGCCGTTCCAGACCGTGCCGAAGTCCGGGTGGAGCGTGGTATTGAGTCCGATGCTCGCGATGAGGTTGGCCGAGTTCGGGTCTACGGGCTCGGCCGACACGTCCCGGTTCCAGGCGTTGTCCGCGGGGAACAAACGCTTGCCGTTGAGGCTCGCGCCCGCGCCGAGGTCTGGCTGCTGACTCCCGACGCGGAAGCGCACGCGGTTGCTCGACTGCCCGCGGAGTGTGACGGAGATTAGCACCTCGCCCGTCGCCGCGGACATCTGGTCGCTCAGTCTGACGACGATTGAACTCATCCACTCGAAGCCGGGCACAGGGTCAACGCGCTCGACCGTCAGGGGGTAGACGTTGTGCGCCGCGTCCTCGGCCGTCGCCGTCAGCGCGGACGGCGTCTCGCCGGGGAGCAGCCCCGCGTTCTCCGCGAAGAGCATCACGCGCGTGCGCGCGTCCGCGCTGAAGGCCGGGACTTGCGTGACGGGGAACGGGTCGCGCGCGCGCGTCACCGGCTCGACGGCGAGGGCCTGGTCAGTCCCCTCCTCCGCGACGAGACGGGGCGCAGCCGTCTGGGCTAACACGGGGCGCGCAGTCGTCGCGCACACGCACAGTAAGAGGCACGACAGTGCCGCCACGTTCCGACGGAACATCCAGGGAGACCTCCGAAGCTCGTTTCAAATGTGGGGCGTTACTGTCCTGCGGTTGGGGGCGTGAGAAGGGGGGCGAACTATCTCGACAAGGATTCTAACGCAGCGGGTCGCGGCGCGACAAGAAGGTAGTTGGACACCCGTCGAATCATTCGGGCAGCGCGTAGGCGACCAGTGTGTCCGAGAGCGCGGGGCTGAGGTCGCGCAGGAAGCCGCCGCCGCCCGCGGCGACGACGACGAACTGGCGGCCCCGGCGGCCCCTGTAGGTCATCGGCGTGGCGTGGCCTCCGGCTTCGAGTCGCGCCTGCCAGAGCACGCGCCCCGTCCTCGCGTCGAAGGCGCGGAAGAGTCGGTCGGTGGTGGCCGCGATGAAGACGAGGCCGCCCGCGGTGACGATGGAGCCGCCGAGGTTCTGCGTCCCCGTGTCGCGCACGCCGCGCGCCTCAAGCTCCTCGACGACGCCGAGCGGCACCTTCCAGACGACCTCGCCGCGGTTCAGATCGACGGCGCTCAGAGTCCCCCACGGGGGTTGTTGACACGGCCAACCCCGCTCGTCGCGGAACCACGCGTACTCCTCGAAACGGCCCTGCCGCATGTAGGGCACGGCCGAGCCCTCGGGCTGCGGCGTCATCTCGCCCACCGCGCCGTCCTCGTTCATGTTGACGAAGAGCAGCCCCGAAGCGGGGTCGAAGGAGCCGCCCGACCAGTTGCCGCCGCCGTGGAAGCCCGGGAACGTGAGCGTCGGGGTGAGCCCGACCGGCGTGTACAGCCCCTTGTTGACGAGCCGGTCGAAGAGGGCGGTGCAGAAGCGTTCCGACTCGGGCGTGACGCGGCTGACTTCGGCGCGCGTCATGGACTGGCGCGCGAGCGCGGGCGGCTTCGAGGGGAAGGGCTGCGTGGGCCACGTCGCCTCGCCGGGCACGTCCGTCTGCGGCACCGCGCGCTCTTCGACGGGGAACAGGGGCCTTCCCGTCAGGCGGTCGAGCACGAAGACGAAACCCGTCTTGGTGATGACGGCGACGGCCGGGACACTCCGTCCCTTCCCGCGCCACGTGAAGAGGACGGGCTGCGCCGGCAGGTCGTAGTCCCAGAGGTCGTGGTGGACGGTCTGGAAGTGCCAGAGCAGTCTGCCCGTCGCGGCGTCGAGCGCGACCAGCGAGTTGCCGAAGAGGTTCTGCCCCTTCCGGTCGCCGCCGTAAAAATCATAGGCGGGCGAGCCGACGGGGAGGAAGACGATGCCGCGCGCCTCGTCCACGCTCATCAGAGACCAGACGTTCGTCCCCGCCCGCTCCTTCCACGAGTCGCCCTCCCACGTCTCGTGTCCCGTCTCGCCCGGGCGCGGCACGGTGTGGAACGTCCACGCGCGCGCGCCGGTGCGGACGTGGTACGCGCGCACGTCGCCGCTCGGCCCCTTCGAGGGCGACTCGGGCAGACCCCAGCCGACGATGACGAGGTCTTTGTAGACGACGGGCGGCGAGGTCACGCGCGCGCCCCACACGGGGTCGTTCGCCCACGCGCCCGCGCCACCGGCGCGCAGGTCGATGAAGCCGCCGCTCCCGAAGTCCGGGTGAGTCTTCCCCGTCTCGGCGTCGAGCGCGTACAGCCTTCCGTCAACCGTGCCGAGGAGGATGCGCCTGTCCCTCCTCCGGCCGTCAGTCCCGCGCCCCTCCCAGTAGGCGACGCCGCGGTGCGAGTTGAAGCCGCGCACCCCGCGCCCCGCCTGCGGATCGAACGCCCAGAGTTCCCGGCCCGTCTCCGCGTCGAGCGCGATGACGCGGCTCGAAGGCGTGGTCAGGTACATCACGCCCGCGACGACGAGCGGCGTCGTCGAGAAAGAGGCCCTGAACGGCGCGTCCTTCAGCCCCAGCCCGAGCTCGCCCGTGCGATAGACCCACGCCCTTTGCAGGCGACCGACGTTGCGCCGGTCTATCTGCCGCAAAGGCGAATGGCGCGCGCCCCCCTGGTCGCCGCCGTAGAAGCGCCACTCCGTCGCGCGCGCCTGCGCGTGACAGTGCGTGGAGTTAAAAGGCGAGAGGGTCAGGCACAGGGCCAGTACAGTTAAGAGTCGAATAAGAGACATGCAGACTTCGTGAAGCCCCGGACGCCGCCTTCGGAGTTCGACGCTGGGCCTATGCACTCAACTTGGAGAGACCGTCACGGCCGGCGTTGTGCTTCGCCGCGCGGAACCATTCGAGCACGAAGGCGGCGGCCGGGAAACCGAGCGCGGCGTCGAGCGGGAAGAGCGCGCGCGCGAGTTCGCGGCGGGCGGCGCGCGAGAAGGCGCGCTCGATCTCGGCGCGCGCCGCGTCGAGCCCTTCGACGATGGTCGTGTCGAGGTCGCGCCCGCCGCGCGCGCGCCGCCACGCGAACTCGTAGAGGCGCAGCCGCCCCTCGTCCTCGGCCGCGCCGGTGACGACCGTCAGGAGGTGCGTGGCCTCCGTCTCCTCGACGATCTCGGCGGCGCGGCGCGCGAACGCCGGGGTGAGATCGCCGTCGCGCGTGACGACGATGAAGGAGCTGCCGCAGACCTCCGCGGCGAGATACGACTCGCCGTGCGGCGTGGGCGGCCCCGTCGAGATGTCGCTCTCGGGGACGCCGAGCGAGCGCACGAGGCGGTAGACGCGGTTGGCGAGCCAGCCGCCGTCGGCGAGCAGCGCGACGGCGAGCCGCGAGGGGCTGAAGGTCTCTTCGACCACCTCGTCGGCGACGGGCGCGGCGCAGAGGCTGCAACGCGCGCGGCTGATGGTGACGGCGGCGAGCGAGTCGGGCGAGGGCAGGTCGAAGAGCGCGTGCCCCGACTTGCGGCAGCTCACGCGCAGCTCGCGCTCCAACAGCCCGGCCTCCAGCATCCTCTCGACCGAGACGTTGCCGCTTGCGCTGGCCTCGGCCAGCAGGCGCCGCGGCGTGTAGCCCTCGCGCCGCAGCACCTCGATGCGCTTGAGGAAGTCGCGGACGGCGCGCTCCTCCAACATCTCCGCGGCGCGCGCGCGGTCGCGCCCGCCGCGCATCGCCGCCGCGGTGCGGACGAACTCCTCGGGCTGGATGGCCGCGAAGCGCGCGAGCCCCACCCCGACGCCGCGCGCGCGCGGGCGCCAGAGCGGGAGCAGCGCCTGCGACTCCGACGACGGCGACGACGCCTCTTCGCGGAGTGAGCCTAAAGCCTCGTGCACCTCGCGGCAGAAGCGTTCGAGCCGCGCGAGCGGCTCCGCGGTGTTGAGGTCGTAGACGATGCTCGCCGCCGTCTCGCCCTCGCCGAAGACGAGCGCGAGCAGGCAGTCGCCGCCGCGGAAGAGTTCGCCCGGCGTGTACGCCACCTGGCCGCCCGCGCCCCCGCCGCGCGCCGCGCACGCGCGCTCCAACTCCGCCGCCGCGGCTTCCGAACCGTCCCCGGCGAGCGCGCCGAAGATTTGCCGCCGCTTCGAACGCACGAGGGGCGCGAGCCCCCTCCCCGCCAGCGCGTCGAGCAGACGCAGGCGTCCGCCTTCGTCGGGCGAGAGCGCGAGACTGTTGCTCTGGATGAAAAGCATAGGGGAAGTAGACAGTAGTCAGTAGACAGTAGTCAGTAGAAAAACCGTCGTCGCTCGAACCGTGCGGTTCTCATCATCAACGTCAGCAGAGCAGAGCCTACTGTCTACTGGCTACTGCTTTCACGGCTTGACTCTTATCTTCACGCGCTCGCCGCCGGTGAAGCCCTCGGGGTAGCGGCGCTCGCGCGCCATGCCGAGCGCGACCGCTTCGAAAGGGCCGGCGCCGGGGCGCGGGTTCCAGACGCGCGCGTCCGTCACGCGCCCGTCCTTGACCTCGACGAGGACTTCGACGACGTACTCGCGGCGCGGCGCCGGCACGCCGTCGAACCTGCGCGAGCCGACGACCGCGGCGGCCGAGGGCACGGGCGGCGCCGGTTCCTTGAGGGCCGCCTCCGCGTTCGCGCTCGGCGTCGGCGCGGGCCGGGCCGCCGTCTGCACCTCGGCGGCGGGCGCGGCGTCCGTCTGCGCCGCGGGGGCGTCGGCCGCGGACTCCGCGCGCCGTCCGAAGAAGGGGCCGTAGAGGACGTGGAGCGTCGTGACCACACTCAGGCCGACGAGGAAGCCGATGACGACGGCGTAGACGAGGCGCTCGCGCGAGAAGCGGCGCGCGGACTTGGCGATGGCGCCCTCGACGGCCGAGAGCCGGTCTTCGAGCGGCGCCAGCAACTCCTCCGCGCCGGGGCCGAGTTGGAGCGGCACCCGCTCCGGCAGGGCGGCGTGCCCGCCCTGCGCGTCTGAACGGGCTCCGATGACGGGCACCTCGGCCAGCCCCTCGCGCCGCGGCGCTTCGACGAGGTCGCGTATGAACTGCTGCCCCTGCCGGTCGATGTTGCGCTCGGGCGGGCGCACCAGCGGGTTGAAGTTGAACGAGCCGCCTTCGAGCGCGAGCGCCGCGTAGAGCGCCTCGACGCCGCGCAGCTCGCCCAGGCGCGCGTCCACCATCTGCCCGTCCTCGAAGAAGAACGCGCCCGGCCCGTCCGCGTACTCGACCTGCAAGCGGCCCGACTTGCGCTGCACGCGCAGGCGGCGGATGAGGTCGGGCAGGGGCTGCTCCTGAGTGTGGCCGGTCAAGACCACGAACTGTGTGCGCTCGATGTTTTCCACTCGCAGGTTCCTGACTGAAAGGTCGGCCGCGGCCGAATGACGGGACAGCAATTTATACCAACGCCCGGAATTAGGGAAGACAGTAGGCAGATGGCAGTAGGCGGTAGGCAGTTAAAGACGATTTCGAGGGGCCCCCGAGGGGCGGGATGTTGATAGCCACGGCGTCCCAATCGAACGCGAGCCCCGTCGGGGGCGACGTAAACATGCCGCCCCTCCGGAGCTTGTCATGATTATCAATCTCGGTGGCCATGAACATGCCGCCCCTGACGGGGCTCACTGCCTACTGCCTACTGCCTACTGCCTACCGCTTTGGACAACGCCGCACGGCTGAAATATAATCCGGTCACCGTCATTACGCTTTGACGACACTCTCCCGCTCGGGTTGTAACGTCCCCTACAACATTCAACGGCCGACGCCCACGCGCGAGCGAACGGATGAAACACCCTCGCCCGGTCATCGCACACACGCGGAGGAGTGCCCGCGCGGCCTCCGTGCCTTCGCGCGCCCCGCGCGCGAGACGAGCCCTTCACGTTCTCTTTGACAGATTGACTTCAGACCGCGGGGAGACGACTGCCTTATGAAGAAGATTTTCCGGCCCTGCCTCATCGCGTGCGCGATTCTTTGCGCCGCGCCCGCGGCGCGCGTCGTGGCGTTCGCGCCGCAGGGGAGCGCGGACGTGAGCTACCGCGACGGCGCGCGCTACGCGCTCGAAGGGCGTCTGGCCGAGGCGGCGCGCGCCTTCGAGCAGGCCGTCGCCCTCGACCCCTCGAACGGCAACGCACACTACGCGCTCGGCAACGTCTACGCGGAGATGGGGCGCTGGGCCGACGCCGTCAACGCCTACTACAAGGCCCTCAGTCTTAACAAAGAGGACGTGGAGGCGCTGAACAACCTCGGCGTCGCGCTCGGGATGCGCGGCCAGCACGTGCAGGCGGCCTCGGCCTTCCAGCGGGCGATCAAGGTTTACCCGAAGTGGGCCGAGCCCCACTACCACCTGGGCGAGGCGCGCCGCGCGCTCGGGCAGGAGGAGGAGGCGCGCGAGGCGTTCGAACGCGCGATACGCCTGCGCCCCGACTACGCCGCGCGCCCGCCGCGCCCGTTCGCGAAGACCGCCCCCGCCCCGCCCCCGCGCGGCGGAACCCTTGAGGCCATGCGCGCCGTCAACCTCGGCCAGGGCTTCCCCGAAAGAGTCGCTTCGACTTCGGCGGCAACCGAGAAGGTCGCTCCGACCCCGACGGCAACCGAGAGGGTCGCTCCGACCCCGGCGCCGCCGGCACCAGCGTCCTCTTCGCCCGCGCCGCCCGGAACGGTCGCGCCGGGCGCGAACACGACCCCGCGCACGGCCCCGCCCGACGAAGCGGCGCCCCCCGACACCGCGCGCGACGCCGAGTCGCCCTACGAGCTCGGCGTGCGCGAGGCGCGCGCGGGCCGGCACCGCGAGGCGGTCGCGGCCTTCCGGCAGGCCGTCGCCCTCGAACGCGGCAACCCGGCCGCGTACCGCGCGCTCGGCGACGCCTACGCCGCGCTCGAAAATTGGGGCGAGTCGGTGGACGCATACGAGCAGGCCGCGCGCCTCGCCCCCGGCGACGCCGAGACCTACCAGAAACTCGGCCGCGCTTACGCGAAGCTGCGCGAGACGGCCCCGCCTCCGGATACGGCCGCCGCCGCGCCGCGCCCGGGCCCCGCCGGGAGTGCTTCGACAAACGACCCGGACCCCACGGCCGTCTACCGCGTCGGCGCGGGCGACGTGCTCGACATACGCCTGCCCGGGAGAGGCCAGCCGCGCGCGACCGTCTACGAGGTCACGCCCACGGGGCTCCTCGACCACCCGGCGCTGAAGGAGCCGCTGGCGGTCGCGGGGCTCACGCTGGAAGAGGTCGCCGCGCGGCTCGGCTCGGCGCTGGGACTGCGCGCGTCGGGCGCGGCGCCGGAGGTCGCCGTCGGCGTCAGCGAGTACAGGAGTCACGCCATCATCGTCGGCGGGATGGTGAAGGATGCGGGGACGAAAATCCTGCAACGCGAGGGCGTGCCGCTCTACGTCATCGTCGCGCACGCGCAGCCGCTCCCGGAGGCCGGCCAGGCCGTGGTCGTCTCGCGCGCGACGGCGAGCGAGACGGTCGTTGACCTCTCGGACTCGGACGCGATGAAGACGCTCGTGCGGCCGGGCGACGTCATCACGCTGCGCGCGCGCCCGCGCCAGTTCGTCTACGTCGCGGGCGCGGTGCGCGAGCCCGGGCAGAGGGAGTTCCACGTGGGGCTCACGCTCACGCAGGCTCTGCTCGCGGCCGGGGGCGCGACCACCCCGGGCGGCGCGGTCGTCAACGTCACGCGGCAGGCGGCGGACGGGCGCCTCTCGACCACGCGTTACGTGCTCGCGGAGATTACGGCGGGCCGCGCGCCCGACCCGCCGCTGCGGCCGGGCGACCGCCTTGAGGTGCTGGGGGGAGATAGATAGTAGGCAGTCGGCAGTCGCTCCGCGTCGTGACGCACGTTGAGAAGTAGAATGACAGTTTCCGACAGCGGCGCTCTCAACTGCCGACTGCCATCTGCCTCCTGCCTACTATTTTTTAGGAGCCGCTGAATGAACAACGCTTCGACGGCCGACGGCCCCGGACAGGATGGGCCGAAAGACGCCGAGCCTTTCTTCCCCTCGGAAGGCACTTTCAACGCGGTCGTCCCACTGTCGGAGGTGGGCCGCGCCCCCGCGCCCCTCCCTCCGGTGGACGCCGCGGCGGCCGAGTCCGCCTCTGCGCGCGATGCACACCGCGCGGGACTGAAGGAGGAGGAGGAGGAGACGACGCTCGTGCCCGCGCGCAGAGGCGGCGCGCGCGGGACGACTGTGCCCGTGGCGCGGCGCTCCCGGGTCTTCCCTGCGGCCATCATCGCACTGTCGATCACGGCGGGGCTGGCCTCGGGCTCCTACTTCATCTGGTCTTCGCGGCGCGCCCCCGCGGCGCAACAGACGGCCCCGTCCGACGCGGCGACCCGAGTCGAGGCCGAAGCCCCGACGCTGCAACCCGCGAACGCCGCCACGCCCGCGCCCGTCGTGGAAGAGGTCGAGGCTGACGCAGAGGCCGAGCGGGCGGGCGAGGCGGCGAAGGCCGAGAAGGCGGGCGAGGTCGTCAAGGCCGAGAAGCCTGTTGAGCCGGCGCGCGTCGCGCCCACGCCGCGCGCCGAACGCCCCGCACGCGCCGCCGCCGAAGTCAGAGAAGTCACTCCCGCGCCGAAGCCCGCCCGCAGTCAGAGCGCGCCGACGCCGCGCCCGCGCGTCACGACCGCCGAGAGACGCCCGCCCCGCCCGCCCGCGCGCACCCTCCCCATCTCTTCACCGCCCCCTTCCGCCAAATCGAAGAAGGTCATTCAATGGCCGTAAACAAGTAGACAGTAG
>DAIRFV010000003.1:68582-70054 GCA_036794905.1 Pyrinomonadaceae bacterium
AGTAGTCAGACGAAGCGGCGCGCTCGACCTAAAGGTTAAGACGCGCCGCCTCTCTTCTCTACTGACTACTGACTACTTGTTTTTACTGCCTCCTGCCCACCACTCTTCCCTGTTGTCAAAGTCGCGGGGAGTCTGCTAGGCTGTTGCCCCTTTTCAACAAGGACAGCGGCGGCGGCGCCGCGAGCTAACGTCTCGAAGGCCCCAAAACTAAAGGTAGCTTGCGCGCTCCCTCAAGGCGCGCCTCGACCTGAATCCGACTATCAGGCGGGGCTACTCTCGTCTCGCTAAGGAATTAGACAACGCCACCCGAACGTCTGAGCGGCGCGCGCCGCTGACGGGCGACCGCTGTCACCCTAATTTCAGCCACACCACATCTGGAGGGAGTACACATGCGCAAGAGCCTGCTCACGGCACTGCTGGCGTTCGCCCTGTTGGCGATGCCCACGGCCTTCTCGGTCAAGTCGGACGCGGCGAACCCGCCGCGCCAGGACACCCCCGCCGGGGGGAACCGCCCCACGCCTCTCCCGAACTACGACATACGCCTCGACCACCGCGACGAGTTCGACGACACCGAACTCAACACCAACCACGGCCGCCAGCGGGCCGCGGGCAGCGCCAACGCCGCGCTCCGCGGGCGCGCCTCGGCCGTCGAGAACTTCCGCGCCGGCCTCGGCGCGCAGCGCGGCCGGAACCTGCGCGCGGAGGTCAACGAGGCGGGCGCCTTGAAGAACTTCTTCGTCGAAGGCGCGGCGCTCTCCGCCCCGCAGTCCGACCTGCCCGACAACGTCGCGCGCGGCTTCTTAAAGCGACAGGCCGCGCTCTTCGGGCTGACGAACGCGAACGTCAACGCGCTCAAGCTCGAAAAGGAGGACAACGACCGGGGCACGACCTTCCTCGACTACGCGCAGACCGTCGGCGGGCTGAAGGTCTTCGAGGGCAACGTCAAGGTCGTCGTCGGGCGCTCGGGCGAGGTGCTCAACGTCCGCCAGGGCTTCGTCGTCAACGGGCAGAAGGCCGACACGCGGGCCACGCTCTCGGAGGCCGAGGGCATCGCCCGGGCGTTCGAGCACGCGGGGCGCGCGGTTCCGCCCTCGTTCGCCGAGACCCGCGGCCGCGCCGACGCGAGCGACAGCTCGGCCTTCGCCAACCCGCTCAACCCCGCCTACGAGGACGTGCTCTCGGAGCTGAACGTCGTGCGCGTCAAGGACGAGGCGCGGCTCGCGTGGCACGTCTACGCCGAGGTCGGCCCCGAGGAGTGGTACGAGCTGCTGGTGGACGCGCACACGGGCGAGCTGCTCCTGCGCCACAACCTCTACGTCCACCAGGCGCAGGGCACGGTCTACACCGAGGCGCCGGACAAGGGCGCGCGCGTGCTCGTCTCCTTCGTCGGCGACACGACCATCAACACCTCTTTCGGCTGGATGGGCACCTCGACGGTGACGACCGGCAACAACGTCGAAGCCTACCTCGAC
>DAIRFV010000355.1:0-5667 GCA_036794905.1 Pyrinomonadaceae bacterium
ACGACCGCGTTGCGCGCGATGACCTCGCGGTAGAAGTCCGCGCTCAGTTTCGGCGTGCGCTTCTGCGTCGCGTAGTCAACGTAGTGTATGCCGAAGCGGTTGGTGTAGCCGTCGGCCCACTCGAAGTTGTCCATCAGGCTCCAGAGGAAGTAGCCGCGCACGGGCACGCCCTCGGCCGTCGCGCGCCGCAACTGCGTGAGGTAGCTGCGCAGGTAGGTCACGCGATCCGTGTCGTAGACCTTGCCGTCCGCCGCCGGCTCGTCCGAAGAAGAGCAGCCGTTCTCCGTGATGTAAATCTCCTTCGCGCCCCACAGCTTCGAGACGTGGCGCGGCCCCCAGTAGAGCGCCTCCGGCCCGATGAAGAGCCACGGCGAAGGCGCGTGCGGGAAGGACTTCGGGTGCGGGACGTGCGCGAAGCCGACGGGCGAAGACTCGTCCGCGCGCACGTACTGCGGCGTGTAGATGTTGATGCCGACGAAATCGAGCGGGGAGGAGATGGCCTTCAGGTCTTCCGGCGTGAACTTCGGCGCGTCGGCGCCGGCCTGTTTGAGATACCAGTCGGTGTACTTCCCTTCCTGAATCACCGTCAGGTATTGCGCGTTCATCTCGCGCGTGGCGCGCTCGGCCGCCGCGACGTGCGCGGGCGTCTCGAAGACGGGCGCGGCGATGGTCATGTTCTCCGCGATGCCGACTTTCGTCCCCGGCTTCGCGGCGGCGCGGATGGCCTGCACGGCGAGCCCGTGGCCTAAGACGGCGTGGTGGCGCGTCTGGTACCAGCGAGAGCCCGTCAGTTTCAGCCCCGGCGCGTGGACGCCCCAGCGGTAGCCGACTTCGAGGAAGGCCCCGAACTCGTTGATGGTGAAGATGTGCTTGACGCGGTCGCTCAGGCGCGCCGCGACGTGGCCCGCGTAGTCCGCGAAAGCCTTCGACGTGTCGCGCCCCTCCCACCCGCCGAAGCGATCCTGTAAGGACTGCGGCAAGTCCCAGTGGTAGAGCGTCGCGTACGGCTGTATGCCGTTGGCCAGCAGCTCGTCCACGAGCCGGTTGTAGAAGTCGAGCCCCTTCGGGTTCGCTGGCCCGTCGCCGTTGGGGAAGACGCGCGGCCACGCGACGGAGAAGCGGTACACCTTGACCCCGAGCGCCTTCATCAACTGCACGTCCTCTTTATAACGTCGGTAGTGGTCGGTCGCCACGTCGCCCGTCGCGCCCGCCACCGTCTTCCCCGGCGTGTGCGAGAAGGTGTCCCAGATGGAAGGCCCGCGGCCGTCCTCCTTGACGGCGCCTTCGACCTGATACGAGGCGGTCGCCGTGCCCCACAGGAAGCCGTCCGGGAACGAGCGCAACGCGTCACCCTGCGCCGCGGCCGTGTTGCCCTGCGGCTTCCGTGTCGAGCCGAGCGCCGGAAGCTCCGCCGCGCCGGCGAGCGCCGCGGCGCCCGCCACCTTCGCGAATGTTCTTCTCGAAACTTTCTTGCCCAAGAGTCAATCCCTCCAGTTTTTTTATTGAAGAGCGGGCGTCAAGGCCGTAGATGGTTGCCGCGCCGCAACCGGGTCAGAACCACCCGCGGCAGCGGGTGGGTTGTGAGCTGCTAAAGTGACTCGCTGACAGTAAGACCGACCCACCCGCTACCGCGGGTGGTTCTGACATTATCGTCGGCGCGCGGGCAACGTCGGCGCAGGCGACGGCGACTTACCGCTACTGCTTCCGCGCGCGCAGGCCCAACGCGGCGGCCGTCGCGGGGTCGAGTTCGGCGCGGCCGTCCCTGCGCACGGCGACGCCGAAGCTGCCCGCGTAGTCCCACATCGCCCAGCCGATCCCCCGGTCTTCGAGCGCCGCGCGCACGTCCGCGAGCCAGCGCAGGCGGTCGGCCGCGGGCGCGCCCGTGCGGTAGGCGCCGAACTCGTTACACGTCAGAGGCACGCCGCGCCTTCGCGCCCACTCGGCCGCGAGCCCTATCTCGTGTCTGACGCGCTTCGCGTCCCAGCGCTGCTCGCCGTAGTCCCTGAGGATGGCGCGCACGTTCTCGCGCCCGGCCGCGGCGACGAGCGGCGCGAGCAGTTCGGGACTCCCCGGGTAGGGCACGCCCTTCAGGTCAGGCCAGTAGTCCGCGCCCCACGTCGCGCCCTGGTGCGTGAAGTTGTGCGGCTCGTAGAAGTGGAAGTTGTAGACGACGTTGCGGTCTGCGATGGGCTCGATGAGGAGCAGTTGCTCGACCGAAGACCAGCGCGGCCCCGTCGCGACGATGGTGTGGCGCGGCGCGCCCTCGCGGATGGCGGCGGCCAGACGCGCCTGGATGCCCATCCAGCGGAAAGGGTCTTCGACCAGCGGCTCGTTGATGATTTCGAGGAGCAGGCTGTCGGGGTCGCGGCGCGAGAGGTGCCGCGCGAGCGCGCGCCAGAAGTCGGACAATGCAGAGACGAAGCGGTCGTCCGTCTTCAGCCGCGTCTTGAACTCGTCCGAAGGGTGGAGGTCGAAGACGACGGCGAGCCCCGACGAGAGCAGCATGTCGAGCGCGGCGTCGAGGTGTTTCAGATAGTCTCTCTTAAGTTCTGAAGGGCGCGCTTCGTCGAAGAGCGGGGCCGGCTCGAACGTGAAGCGCACGTGGTCGAAGCCGAGGCTCTTGATGAGTTCGATGTCGCGCGCCGTGGTGTGCTCGCGCAGGTGCTTCTCCGAGTAGTCCCTCCGGGGCGACTGCGCGAACCAGTGGCTCAGGTTGATGCCGCGCCGCACGCGCGCGAGCCGGGCGGCGGGGACGGTCGAAGACGGCGGCGGCGCCTGCGCGCGACACTCCGCCGCCGGCCGAATCAGTGCCGCGGACAGAATCAAGAGCAAGGCCAGAAGGCCCGCCCGGCTCCCTCTGCGTCGCATAGTTGTCAGGTCAAACACCTTCCTCGAAGGCTCGCGCCATAAAGTGGTCTGGCTGTCGTTGGAGATGCGGGAACTTTGTTGTACCAGTCAACGAAACCCGAATATATCACACCGCACGACGCGCGCGGCAGAGCCGCCGGCACACACTTTTCCGGGCGCGCGCCCGCACCACAAAAGGCTTGACACCCGCCCCGCCCGAGTATAGAAAGACTTTTGTCAGCCCTTACAACAAAACGCCCGCGGGCGGCACCCGCGTGCGCGACCTTAGAGACCGGCTCCGTCGGGTCAAAGCCCTTCTCGCTGCGCTGCACGCCGCGGCCCGCACGTCGCGGCGGGAGGCGCGCGCAGACGCTAACGGCTGATGAGCCCCACACCCTCAAGCTGTTTTCCGTCCGCCTGACTCTCGACAGGAGGGAAGCATGTCGAAAACACTCCGAAGCCTTACGTGCCGGACTCTCCTAATCGCCGCGGCCCTTCTGGCAACGGCCGCGAGCCTACAGCCTTCCGCCGCCCGCGCGCAGACGCCGCAGTACACCTGGCGCAACGTGCAGATCGTCGGCGGCGGTTTCATCCCCGGCATCGTCTTCAACCAGGCGGAGCCGAACCTCGTCTACGCGCGCACGGACATCGGCGGCGCGTACCGCCTCGACCCGGCGACGAACCGCTGGATACCGCTGTTGGACTCCATCGGCTGGGACGACTGGAATTTGACGGGAGTCATCTCCGTCGCCACAGACCCGGTCAACCCGGACAACGTCTACGTCGCCGCCGGCACATACACGAACGACTGGACGACACAGAACGGCGCCATCCTCCGCTCGACGAATCGCGGCGCCACCTGGCAGCGCACGATGCTCCCGTTCAAGCTCGGCGGCAACATGCCGGGGCGCGGCGCGGGCGAGCGGCTGGTGGTTGACCCGAACCGCAACGGCACGCTCTACCTCGGCGCGTCGAACGGCAACGGCCTTTGGCGGAGCACGGACTCGGGAGTCAGTTGGTCGAAGGTGACGAGCTTCCCCAACCCCGGCAACTACGTGCAGGACCCTTCAGACCCCAACGGCTACCTGAACACGACGCAGGGCGTCTACTGGGTCACGTTCGACAAGCGCACCGGAACCGCGGGCAACCCGACGCAGACCATCTACGTCGGCGTCGCCGATCTTGCGACGAGCGTCTACCGCTCGACGGACGGCGGCGCGACGTGGGCGGCCGTCCCCGCACAGCCCACGGGCTTCCTCCCGCACAGGGGCGTGCTCGACACAGTGAACGGCCTCCTCTACGTCGCCTACAGCGACAAGGGCGGCCCCTACGACGGCGGGCGCGGCGACGTGTGGAAGCTCAACACGGCGACGGGCGCTTGGACACAGATCAGCCCCATCCCTTCGTCGAACACCAACGACAACTTCTTCGGCTACAGCGGGCTCTCGGTTGACCGGCAGAACCCGAACGTCGTCATGGTGACGGCCTACAGCTCGTGGTGGCCGGACACGATGATCTGGCGCAGCCGCGACGGCGGGCAGACCTGGAGCCGCATCTGGGACTGGACGCGCTACCCGAACCGCTCGTTCCGCTACACGCAGGACGTGACGGCCGCGCCGTGGCTCAAGTGGCCGGCCGCGCCCCTCTGCGGCGGCGGTCGCCCCGGCGCGGAGGTCAACCCGAAGCTCGGCTGGATGACCGAGGCGCTGGAGATAGACCCGTTCAACTCCAACCGCTTCATGTACGGCACGGGCGCGACCGTCTACGGCAGCACGAACCTCACCAACTGGGACGTGAGCGCGACGAGCCAGATCACCATCCGCGTCATGGCTCAGGGCATCGAGGAGACGGCCGTCCAGGACCTCATCAGCCCGCCCGCGGGCGCGCCGCTCATCAGCGCCGTCGCGGACATCACGGGCTTCCGCCACAACGACGTGAACGTCGTCCCCAACGCGCAGGCCGCCCCCGTGCGCGGGATGAGCGTCAGCCTCGACTACGCCGAGTTGAGCCCTTCCTACATCGTCCGCGCCGCCAACGGCGACACGGCCAACTGCGAGAAGAGCCTCGCCGTCTCGACCGACGGCGGCACGACGTGGGCGGCCGTCTCGGCACAGCCCGCGGGTCTGACGGGCGGCGGGGTGGTCGCGGTCGCGGCGACGGGCGGCGGCAAGATCGTCTGGAGCCCCGCAGGGACAGGCGTCTACTACACGACGGGCGGCGGCAAGACCTGGACGGCTTCGACCGGCATACCCGCGGGCGCGCGCGTCGCCGCAGACCGCGTGAACCCGAACAAGTTCTACGGCTTCAAGTCGGGCATCTTCTACCGCAGCACCGACGGCGGGAAGACTTTTACTTCGACGGGGGCGGCCGGGCTGCCCCTGGGCGGCCCCGTCAGGTTCAAGGCCGTGCCCGGGCGCGAGGGCGACATCTGGCTCGCGGGCGGCTCGGAGACCGACAACGCTTACGGGCTCTGGCACTCGACCGACTCGGGCGCGAGCTTCGTCAAACTGGCCAACGTCGAGGAGGCCGACAACGTCGGCTTCGGCAAGGCCGCGACGGGGCAGACCTACCTGGCGCTCTACGCGGTCGCGCAGGTCGCGGGCGTCCGCGGCATCTTCCGCTCGATTGACGCGGGGCAGACGTGGGTGCGCGTCAACGACGACCAGCACCAGTGGGGCCGCGCCGGCGACACGGCCATCACCGGCGACCCGCGCCTCTACGGCCGCGTCTACATCGGCACCAACGGCCGCGGCATCATCTACGGCGACGGCCAGTGACCAGCGTGAACCACAGAGACACAGAGACACAGCTTCATCTTTA
>DAIRFV010000356.1:0-5638 GCA_036794905.1 Pyrinomonadaceae bacterium
GCGCGGGCGCGTCCCCCAGAGGCGGTTGAGCGCCCGCTCGATGACGGCGAAGACCCACGAGCCGGCCCACAGCGTGACGACGAGCGCGCTGACGATGCCGCCCCAGCCCACGTCCTGCAAAGACCTGATGGTGACGCGCAGGAACTCGCGCGAGCCGGGGTAGAGTTCGACGATGCGCGTCAGCGCCTCGCTCCCCGCGGCGAAGCGGTTGCCGATGACCAGCATGACGAGCAGCGCCGGGAAGAGTGTGAGCAGCCCGAAGTAGCTCATGGCCGCGGCCGGCGTGAAGAGGTCGTTCTCGTGGAACTGGTGGAAGGTGTGCTGGACGATGGTCGTCCACGGCGCGTGATTCTTCACGCCCCAGCGCCCGCGCGAGAAGAAGGGGATGTGTCGCCGCACGTTCTCCATCGTTCACCCCTTGCCGGGGATTTGAAATTCGAACTTCGAGACTTGAAATTTCAAATCCAGACGCCCTCTGCGACTCTACGGCCCGTTCCGGGTCGGACACTCGATGCGCACGATTGTCCGTCATTTCCGGCCGCGCCGCAAAGCTCAGCGCTCCCCGGCCCGGCGCCCCCCCGTCTTGCCGGCCGCGAGACGTGCGCGCGCGGCCGAGACGTTGACGAGCGCGCGCGTCGTCGCGTCCGCGAGCGGGCGCGCCTCGCGGAGCGCGCGCGCGAGGTCGCGGCGGCCGAGCGCGGCGAAGAGGTTGTCGAGGCGGAAGTCGGCCAACTGCTCTGCGAGCCCGACGCTCTCCGCGCCTTCGAGGCCCGGCACGCGGAAGCCGCCGCTCAGCTCGTCGGCCGGCGCGTCGCCCACCTCGTTGGCGGCGCGCACGAGCGCCGGAAGCATCTCCCACGCGCGCGCGGGGGCGGCCTGCTCGGCCGCCGACGCCACGACGAGCAGCGCGACGAAGTGCGCCTCTTTCCCCGCATCGGTCTGCGCCGCGAAGCCCCGCGCGCGTTCGAGCAGCTCGGCGGCGCGCGCCTGCCTCTTCAACTTCGACGCGAGGAGCGCGGCCTGCGCGTACCCGAGCGCGCGCGTGAGCGGCGGCACGTCCGCCTGCTCGACGAACTGCGCGGCGCGCTCGTCGCCCTCGTCGTCGTCGTCGAAGGCTTCGCCGACCGCGGCGACCTGGCAGACGGCCAGCAGTCTCAAAGAGTGCGCGCGCAACTCCGCGTCCTCCATCCCCGCGATGGCCTCGCGCGCGCGCGCCCAGAGCTTGAGCTTGACGGCCTTCCTGACGGCGCGTTCGCGGGCCGCGTCGCGCGCGGCGGCGACCTCCCACTTCTTCGCGGATTCGAACTCTTTTTCGAGAGGGTCTACGGGGTTGCCGCGGTTGAGGCTCGCCCTCTCCGCCGTTCTCGAAAGCGAGTCGCTGCTTGCCGCGCCCAACTCGGCCGCGGCCGACTGGCGCAGCGCGTGGAGCTGCGGCGCGAGCTGCGGAGCCTCGCGCTCGAAGAAGGGGAGCAGCCGTGCGGCCGCGAAGAAGAGGGCGACGGTGGCGCGCCGGCGAACCTCGGGAGCCTCGGCCGTTCGCTGCGCGCTCGCGCGTAACAGGACGCTCGCGGCGGCGTTGAGGAATTCCAGCCTGACGGCGCGCGGCACGGGCGTCGCCGCGCCGTCGTCTGCGTCCCCCTTGCCCCAGCGGTTCAAGCTGCTGAGCCCGACCGAGCCCTGTGCGTTCACCCACACCAGCAGGTCGGGCGTGAGCGCGTAGGTGGATAGTAGCAGCACCTCGTTGGCGCCCGCGCGCGGGTCTGCGGCGGTGCGCGCGAGCAGCCGCCGATAGAGCGCGTCGGCCTCGGCGGGCGCGGCGCGGCGCAAGCTCACCAAAAACTTTATGAGCGCGGCGCTCACGCCGCCCGCTAACCCCTGCTCGGCGAGCGCCGCGGCCTGCCGGTAGTCGCCCTCTCCGGCCAGCGTCTCGGAGAGTTCGAGGCGCACGCGCTCGTCGTCGCCCGGCCGTTCGTTCTCAAGGATGCCGGTGGAGAAACCTCCGAAGGGCCGGGGGAGGCGTTCGTCGGCCGTGCGCGCACCGTCTTGGCCGGCGTCGCCCTCGACGGCTTCGCGGAACTCGGCGAGGTAGCGCTCGGTCAGTTGCGCGTCGCGCCGCGACACGGCCGCGAGCACCTCGCGCCGCGCGGCCTCCGCGCGCCCGAGAGGGGTCAACCTTAAGTCCACGTCGGTCTCGTCCGGCGGGTTCGCGCTGACGCGCTTTGCCAGCGCCGCGGACTCCTCCTCGTCCGCGGCGACGGCCGACTCCCACGCGCGCGCGAAGAGCGAGCGCGCCGCCTGCTCGTCGAATGTCCAGAGCGCTTCGGCGGCGAGCGCGAGCAGCAGCGTTCGCTTGTAAGAGTCTTTGACCTCGGGCGCCGCAGCGACCGCCTCGTGCAACGCCGCGGCGGCCTGCTGCCGTTCGCGCCGGTCGCGCTCCTTCGGGTCGCGCGCGGGCTTCGGAGTCTGTTTCGCTTTGGCCTGAGGCGGGTGCGGGCGGCGCTCCTGCGCGCCGCGCGCGTGCGTAACGTGCGCCGGGAGGAGCGCGAGGAGGAGGAGCGCGAGTCGCAGTGCTGTCCGGCGTGGCTTCTGCACGGCTTGAGCTTAACGCGTTCGCTAGTCCGCGTCGAAGAGTCCGGGGCGTGTTGGTTGAGGGCGCGGCGGCTCGATGCCGAAGTGCTCGTAGGCGAGGCGCGTGGCGGCGCGCCCGCGCGGCGTGCGGTTGAGGAAGCCGATCTGGATGAGGTAGGGCTCGATGATCTCCTCGATGGAGTCCTTCTCCTCCTGCAGCGCGGCCGACATGTGATTCAGTCCGACGGGGCCGCCCTGGTGCTGTTGGATAATCATCAGCAGAAGCTTCCTGTCCATCTCGTCGAGCCCGAAGGTGTCCACCTCCATGCGGTTCAGGGCGTCGTCGGCGATCTCCTTCGTGATGCGCCCGGCGTGCTCGACCTCCGCGTAGTCGCGCACGCGGCGGAGCAGGCGGTTGGCGATGCGCGGCGTGCCCCGCGCGCGCCGCGCGATCTCGCGCGAGCCGGCGTCGTCAATCTCGGTGCCGAGGATCTCGGCCGAGCGGCGGACGATGGTGGCCAGCTCCTCGTGCGTGTAGAAGTTGAGGTGGAAGACGATGCCGAAGCGCCCGCGCAGAGGCGCCGTGATGAGACCGGGCCGCGTCGTCGCGCCGACGAGCGTGAACTTCGGCAGGTCTAACTTAATCGAGCGCGCGGCCGTGCCCTGCCCGATCATGATGTCGAGCTGGTAGTCCTCCATCGCCGGGTACAAGACCTCCTCGATGGCGGGCGACATGCGGTGTATCTCGTCGATGAAGAGGACGTCGCCCTCTTGCAGGTTGGTGAGGAGCGCGGCGAGGTCGCCCGGCTTCTCGATGACGGGCCCCGCGGTCGAGCGCAGCTCCGCCCCCATCTCGTTGGCGATGATGACGGAGAGCGTCGTCTTACCCAACCCCGGCGGGCCGGTGAGCAGGACGTGGTCTAGCGCCTCGCGGCGCTTGAGCGCGGCGCGGATGTAGATGCCGAGGTTCTCGGTCGCCTTCTTCTGCCCGATGTACTCGCCGAGCCGCGCCGGCCGCAAGCTAAGCTCGAACTGCCGCTCGTCTTCCACGGGCCCCCGCTCGCGCACGTTACCCGGTTCGAGTTCTTCAGACATAAAGAGAAAGCCGTGAACCGTAAACCGTCAACCGTGACGAGATACAACCCGTTCTCCCTCGTCACGGTTTACGGTTTACGGTTCACGCCCTGACCTCATCCTTTCGACAACTGTCGCAGGCTGCGGCGCAGGAGCGTCTCGACCGAGAGGTCGCCGCCCTCCTGCATGGCGCCGTTGATGGCCTTCTCGGCGGTGGGCTTGGGGAAGCCGAGCTGGAGGAGCGCGGCGAGCGTGTCCTCGCGCAGGGCGTCCTCGGACTGCGCGGCCGTGGGGCCGCCGGCCGCGAGCTGCTCGTCGAGCGCGGGGCCCGACAGCGCGGCCATCTTGTCGCGCAGCTCGATGACGAGCCGCTCGGCCGTCTTCCGCCCGACGCCGGGGATGGAAGTGATGCGCGCGTAGTTGCTCTGGCGGATGGCCGTGACGATCTCGTCGGCGCTCATCCCCGACAGCATCGCGACCGCCGACTTCGGGCCGATGCCGCTCACCGAGATGAGCAAGGTGAAGAGCTCGCGCTCGCGCAGCGTGCGGAAGCCGAAGAGCTGGAGCGCCTCCTCGCGGACGTGCGTGTAGATTTGCAGGCGGACGGGCGTGTTCGTCTCGCCGAGGTCGTAGAAGGTCGTGACGGGGATGGTCACTTCGTAACCGACGCCCCCCACGTCCACGATCACGCTGGTCGCGTGCTTTGCCAGCAGTGTCCCGGAAAGGTGTGCGATCATTCTTTACATGCTTTGACGAGAGAAGGAATTTCGGGAGCGTCTCACGTTACCCGGCGATTTTAGATGAACCGCCGACGGTCGGCAACGAGGGAGGGTGTTGGGTTCCGGGTTCCAGGTGTTGGGTTCCGGGTTCGGACGCCGGCCTGCTCTTAAACCCAGCACCCAGCACCCAGCACCTAACACCCATCCACCCTTTATCACTTCCCTTTGCGTCGGTAAACGCCGTCGAAGGTTACGTTGAGGCCGCCGCAGCGCTTGTTGTCGGCGACGACGAGGTAGGGGCCGACGAGGCGCAGCGTCGCCCGGCAGTCTTCGGGGTCTTCGCCGAGCTTGAGGACGTTACCCACCGGCGTCCCCTGACCCGAGAGTTCGCCGACGTGGACGTTGCCGGGGTTGACGCCCTGCCACGTCGCGGCGCCGCTCACGCTGAGCACGTCCGCGCGCCGGCCGCGGCGCACTCTCAGTGTGTTGTCGTAGAAGGCCCACGCCCCGAGCCACGAGGCGAGCGGCGCATTCTCCGCGGCCGCGCCGGCGCCGAGGCGGTCGGCGGGGAGCCAGCCGACGGTCTCGGCCCCGCGCGCCGGCTGATACCACGCGCAGACCCAGTCGCCGAACGTGCGCGAGGTCAAAACCTCGTTGCCCGGGATGACGTAAGCCTTCTGCCGGCACTTCGCGTCGGCGCCGGGGCAGCCCTCTTCGTCGCCCTGGAAATAGAGGCGCGACCCCTTCGCGCCCTTGACGCGCGCGACACCGAACGCCCCCGCGTCGCGCGTGAAGGCGCCGTTGCGGCACCAGTTGGCGGGGTTGCCGTCGTCTCCTTGAGCACGCGCGCCCGCCGCAGAGCAGCAGCACACGACGATCAGCAGCGCCGTCAAGTTAAGCAAAGCTCTCTTCATCAACTCTCCCTCCGTCGGACACTCTATAGCGATTCGCGTTTGAGCGCGACCGGCGCCGCGGGTTTACGGAATGCGGATTTCGGATTGCGGCTCGGAGAATCCGTTCTCTTCCGAGCCGCAATCCGAAATCCGCATTCCGCAATCGGCACTCCCGCTCACTTATAGCTGCGTACATTCGCACGCGACCACCCTCCCGGGAGCGCCGGGCTCCGGCCCGGCACCGTCTCGCGCAACACGCCGGGCCGGAGCCCGGCGCTCCCGGGAGGGCGCCTCCGCCGCGAGGTCGCACGCAACTGCACGCCGCTGTTACGCTCGTGGTACTGACGTGGTTCAAAATGCAGAGACGCAGAGGCCGCCTTAGAT
>DAIRFV010000357.1:0-5630 GCA_036794905.1 Pyrinomonadaceae bacterium
CCGGGCCGGAGCCCGGCGCTCCCGGGAGGGCGCCTCCGCCGCGCGGTCGCACGCAACTGCACGCCGCTGTAACTTCGCCGACTTCGGCGTGGCCTCCGCTCAGACGCCCCAGGGGTTCGGGTCGGTCAGGTAGGCGAGGAGTTCGTGCTTGCGCGCGCTGGCGTCGAGCCATTCGCGCACCCGCCTGACCTCCTCGTAGTCCTCCGCGCCGAACCGCTTCAGGTAAATCTGTTCGAGGCGTCGTCGTCGTTCCTCGCGCGAGACCTCGGCCTGCCAGGGCGCGGTGAAGACGGCGTGGATGTCGTCGTGCAGGTTGCGCTCGCGCAGCGCCTCCCACTCGGCGGCGTCGAGCCAGATACCCTTGCAGGCCGGGCACTGGTCGAGCCCGAAGCCGAGCCCGTGCCCCACCGTGTAGCGGAACATCGGCGTGTGACAGTCCGGGCAGAGTTTGGCCCGGCGGTCTTCCCGCGCGGCCTCGCCGGCCGCGGGCTCGCGCCGCTCCGGCAAATTCTCGCCGTGGACGCGGAGCCACTCCCAATAACTGCCGCCGCGAACCCAGTTGCCCGCGCACGACTCGCACCTGAAGGCGTGGAGCCCGGCGTCCAACTCCGCCGGGCCGAATTTCTCCGATTGACAGACGGGACAGTTCATTCGCGGCACCTGTTGAAGAGTTTCGTTGCGAGACCTATTTGCCCCTGGCCGGGCTCGACCTGGCGGTCGCGGGGCGCACGCCCTTAAGGCGGGGCCGCGCCGTGGGTCGCGGCGTCTGCTCGATGATGATGTCGGGCTCGCGCGTCAACGCCTCGACGTTGACGAAGAACCTGAAGGCGCCCGTCCGCTGGATGCCGAGCAGGAAGCGCAGGTCGATGCTCGCGCCGTCGGCGAGCGGCGTCTGAAGCGTGATCGTGCCCGAGGCGAGCGACGAGTTGAAGGCGCCGCCGTTCACCTGCGCGGGCGGCTGCTCCAGCGTCGTGCCCTCCACGGTGACGGTGCTCGTGCCCGAGCCGCAGGGCGCGCGATCGACGGTGACGACGACCGGCGTCGAAGTCCTCGCGCGCAGGTCGGCGATGGCGGCGGGCGCGGGGAAGGTCGTCAGGTCGATGATGCGGAAGCGCAGGCGCGTGACGTTCTGCCCCGTGCCGTTCGTCACGGTGCGGCGGATGTCGAGCGTGCCGAAGGTGGAGTTGTTCGCCGGGTCGGAGGTGAAGCTGCGCACGCGGTTCGGCGGGCTGCCGGAGCCGACGCAGGGGTCGAGCAGGGCGACGTCGAAAGAGGCGTTGCCCTGGACGGGGCTCGAAAGGTTCTCCGGCCCCGGGGCGCCGAGGCGCTGACCGGCGCCGGCCGATTGGCCGTTCGGCTCGACGTAGACGAAGTCGGCGGCGTTGTTGTTGGTGTCTCTGGGCAGCCCGCCCGTGGTGCAGTTGCCGCCCCCCGCGATGGAGCCCGATTTGCCGCAGTTGTCGCGGTAGAAGGCGTAGTCCAGGCCGAGGGGCGAGAGCACGGAATAGCCCGTGCCCTCCCTGTAGAGCGCGTCCTCGACGGCGGTCGAGCCGACCGCGTCGAGCCTGTTGGCGAGGTTGAAGTTCTCCGTGTCCGCCGTCCTGAAGAGCGCGAGGCCGGCGTTGTCGGGGATGTCGGTCGTGTAGGCGGCGTCGCCCGTCGCGGTCGAGAGTTCGCCCGCGGGGTAGAGCGCGAGAGAGTAGGCGGTCTCGTTGACGCAGAGGAAATGGCCGCGCGCCGGGAGGAGCGTGCCGTTGGGGATGACGCAGCGGATGACGCCGTCGGAGGCCGCGACCGCGTAGCCGCCCGAGCCGTCGGCGGCGCTGACGGGGTGCGGCGCGTCGCCGTTGTTGTAGACCTCGACGTACTCGTCGTTCGCGCCGCCGGGGCCGCGCAGGCGGAACTCGGTGATGAGCAGGTCGCCCGCGAAGGTGCCGGTGACGGACGTGAACGCGGTCGCGGTGTTGTCGAACAACTGCGGGTCGGACGCGTTCGAGCGGCCCGTCACGGTGTTGCTGATGACGGTGCCCCGCGGCGTGTCGCCGTTGACCATCACGACGAGCGTGGCGCTGCCGCTCTCGAAGGCGGCGATGGACTCGAAGGTGACGGTCAGGGTGGTGCCGTCGAACGAAGCGGTGCCGTCGCCCGAGGTCACGTCGGCGCTCACGAACGTCGTGTTCGCGGGGACGGGGTCGGTGAGCACGACGTTCGTGGCCGTGTCCGGCCCGCCGTTGGAGACGACGAGGTTGTACGTGATCGTGCCGCCGACCGGTGCCGTCTCGTCGCCCGACTTGGTGACGGTGAGGTCGGCCGACGCCGGCGGAGTCGGCGTCGGAGTCGGCGTCGGCGTCTGCGCGCGCGTCTCCGCGCCCGCGTTAAGTAAAAGTGCAAGGCAGAACAAGGTCAGAGAGAGCAACCGGCCGCGGCGCGTATGTCGCGGCGGGTGGATGGGGCAAGAAGAAGTCACCTCTGTCTCCTTTCGTTCAGCGAGCCCGCGGCCACGCCTCGGACGTTCAAGCGGGACCACGTTATTACTATGGTATTTTGGACTGCTGTAGGGGCGGCAGTTTACCACGGCGGCGAAATTTTCTCTCGGTAAAGCACGGGGAAGATGTTAGCGGAGGGGTGCCGACGGATGCGTGTGCGCTTCAGACGTGGAAGCGGAACCGCACCCTTATCACCGTGGTAACTAAGCTACTATAACGCGGGCGCTTATGTGAGCTGGTGAGTTTGTCCGGACGCCCCGCGCACACTTTCGCACACGGGAATGTCAATGAATCAAGAGGGTAGATATGTTGAGCGGCTAATTGATTATTGCCCTCTGTCGGGGGATGGGCCCCGGCGAACTTCCACGCCTTAACGCCCTCTATCATTTGACTACCGTTAGGTCACGCTCGCTGATGATTTTCCAGCCGTCTTTCGTTTTACGCCAGATGAGTTCTTGGACGACCTCGCCGCTGCGACTGCCCGCGTCAGACTCTATCGAATAATCCTTGCTAAAGCGCATCGAGGCTGTGACGGAGTTTTTACCGTAACGGATTCTGGGCTCACCCGCGGTGATGTCAACCTGACGTGCGCGCCCGTATAGCTCTGCTTTATCGGCGCGGACCACGCTGCTCGGAACGTACCTTTTGCGGTAGTAGGCCCGCAAGCTCCGGGCGTAGAAACTCATCTGTTTCTCGACGTCCCGAGCCCTGGTCGCCTCCAGCCAGCCATTTAACGCCGCGGTCAAAGCCGCGTCATCCTCTGACTGCGGCGGCGCCTGCGGGACTTCGACCGCGACCGGCGGCGACTGGGCAGCGGTCTCCGAATTAAGAGGTCGGCTTTTGTCTTCCCGTAAGACAACCCACGTCACAGTTGCGGAGATGATGACGAGTGAGAGAAATAAACACGCGTAGTAAAACCAGCTAACTGTTTGTGTCGGGGGGTAGGTATCCCGTGACGTGTCATCCGCCGCGCCATCTTCCATTTCGGTCCCCGACTTTGAGGTGATGGGCGGCCCGGGGCGAGCTGTTTCGTCCGACGACACCGGGCGCGCTGCGGGGGCCGGCGTCGATACATTTAAACGGGGGCCGCTCTCTTCAGGAATCCCGAACCTGTACGGCAGAGACCGACTACCAGCCTCATTAGCAGTCGCCGCCGGGGCCGGCGCCGGGGCTTCGAGGGGCTGGAGTCCACCCGGATCACTCGGGCCGGTTTGCGACGATTCCGCCGGCTCGGCAGTCAACGGGCCGACATCAGGATGAAGCGAGGATGCAGACCGGTCGTGCTCCTGCAACCCCTGCCCCGCAGACAGATCGAGCACCCCATCAGCCAGCTCGTCGGGAGTTGTGACAGAACCCGCTTCCGGTAAACTCAGAATATCTTCAGACCCGATTTCGTCGTGCCCGGCGCCCGGATGTGAAGCCGAAGGCAGACTCCTGGATGCGGCGGCGCGCCTTAAAATGTCGGCCGTGACCGTAGCGCCCTTTGCTTTCGCCCAGTCCAGGGCCGTCATGCCCAACCGGTCGCTGGCGTCCAAATCGGCGCCGTTGTCGATCAAGAGCTGCACGACGTCGGTGTGGCCGAAGAAGGCGGCGTAGATCAAGGGCGACATCCCGTCGGCCCTCCGGACGTTAAGATCGGCACCGGCTTTCAACATAAGCCGGACAACATTCAAACGCCCTTTCGACGTCGCGCGCATCAAAGCGGTCTCACCACTAGGGCTCGCATCGTTGACCTGTGCGCCCGCGGCCAACAAGGCCTCGACCGCCGCGATGTCACCGGCCTCCGCCGCCTCAAGTAATTCGGGCTCGCTCATGAATTTATACCCGGTGGTCTGGTCTCCTATCTAATGGCAGAAATAATACAGTACCGGCCGATGCAACGTTAACAGGTCAACTGCGACTTCCCGCCGCCCCCGAGGCGTTAAGGACGCGCCGTGAAAGTTGAATGGCCCGCAAGTCGGGTTGGTTGCCGCGCCGTATAAAGCGTGCCGACGGACAGCGGGCGGCAGGGAAGTTGGGGGGGCGCCGTTCATACCTCACGGCGAGCCGCAGGCGTAAGGAACCGAGGCGCCACAGGGTCGGGCACACACGGGTTACCTGCGACCCGGAGAAATACCGGGAGTTAGCAAGAGGCGATAGGAGGTTGTGGGATAACTCTGCGAGGTGGATGAGCGCGGCCCGGCCGAGTGTAGCGAAAGCCAAGGCGAAAATTCAGTGCCGGCCCCACGGCGGTGCCCCCGTCCGTAAGCCCGTTTGAGCGACGACCCGGACCTGACGGGCGGTGGTCTTCCTAAACGTTGAAGCGGAAGTTGACGATGTCGCCCTCCTGCATGACGTAGTCTTTGCCTTCGAGGCGGAGGAGCCCTTGCTCGCGGGCGGCGGCGTAGGCGCCGGCGCGGGTGAGGTCGTCGTAGGAGACGATCTCGGCGCGGATGAAGCCGCGCTCGATGTCGGAGTGGATGGTGCCGGCGGCCTGCGGGGCGCGCGTGCCGCGCGGGACGGTCCAGGCGCGCACCTCCTTCTCGCCCGCCGTGAGGAACGACATCAGCCCGAGCAGGCGGTAGGCGCTCTTGATGAGGCGGTCGACGCCGCTCGACTCGACGCCCAGCTCCGAGAGGTAGCCCTTGCGGTCTTCGGGCGCGAGCGCGACCAGCTCGGCCTCTAACTGCGCGCAGATGGGGACGTACTCGGCGGCCTCGGCGTCGGCGATTTCGTGCACCGCGCGGACGTGCGGGTTCGACTCGGGGTCGGCGAGCGTCGCCTCGTCCACGTTGGCGGCGTAGATGGTCGGCTTCGAGGTGAGGAGGAAGAAGCCGCGCGCGACGGCGCGCTCCGCGTCGTCGAGGTCGGCCGTGCGCGCGGGCTTGCCGTCGGAGAGGACGGCGAGCAGCTTGTCGGCCACTTCGATCTCGGTCTTCGCCGTCTTGTCGCCGCCCTTGGCGGTCTTCTGCGCCTTCTCGCGGCGGCGCTCGACCGTCGAGAGGTCTGCCAGCGCCAGCTCGACCTGGATGGTGTCGATGTCGCGGCGCGGGTCGATGGTGCCCTCGACGTGGTGGATGTTCTCGTCCTCGAAGCAGCGGACGACGTGGATGACGGCGTCGGTCTCGCGGATGTTGGCGAGGAACTGGTTGCCCAGGCCCTCGC
>DAIRFV010000004.1:0-12695 GCA_036794905.1 Pyrinomonadaceae bacterium
GCCTCCGGGCCGCCGCGCGCGCCGTCCGAGTCGAGACGGCCGACGCCCGGCACGAGGAGCTGCGCCGTGAAGAGCGACTCCTCGAAGGCGACGATCTCTTCGACGACGGGAGTGGGCGCCGGGGTGGGCCCGGCCTGTGCGCCCGAGATGTTGCGGCCGGCCTGGTTGATGAGCCCGGCGTGCGCGTCCGTGCCCACGCTGTTGCTGCCGTCCCAGTTGATGTTCGCGCTCCCGAGGGGGAAGTTGATGGTCGGCATGACGCGCCGCCAGTGGACGAGCCGGTTCAGGTTGGCGTAGCCGTGCGGGTCTTCGACCGCGATCAAGTCCCACTCGCGCACGAGCGTGCCGTCCGGTCTTCTGGTGGCCAGCGGGGCGCCGCCGCGTCGGAAGACGCCGCGGCTGAGGAGCATGCTGTACGAGTCGAGCAGCTCCTCCTCCGTCGGCTCGGCGGGAATCACGTCCGGGTTGTTGGCGTCGAGCTTGTTGAAGACGGCGTGCGTGCCGCCGGTCTCGCTGAAGAGGCGTTGCAGTGTGCCGGGGTTGATGCCCCAGGCCTCTTCGGGGATGTGGCACGTCGCGCAGCTCCGCCGGTTCGTGCCCTGCGCCTGGAAGTACTCGCCGGTCAGATCGACGGCGCCCTGCGTGCTGAAGGTCGCCGCCGCGCCACCGGGGTTCGGCACGGGGCGGTTGTTGTTGACGGTGTCGGAAGCCGCGCTCGCACGCGCGACCGTCTCGGGCCCTTGCTCGTACGTGATACCGCACGCCAGCGCGATCAACGCGGCCAGCGCGGCCGTCGCCCATAAGCGGCGGCCTATACTCTGCGAGCCATCTCTCCTCATCGCAATCACCTCCTACAGTGGTACTCAACGGGTGTGCCTTCCCCGTGAGCGCAGGCGCCCGCCACCGCGCTCACGGGGAAGGGTTGAATCAGTTGGCCGCGCGGTAGAAGTAGTACTCGGCGGTGTAGGGCACCTCCCTGACCTCGTTGACGGTCGTGCCGGGAGCCGCGGGGGCCAAGCCGCCCGTGGTGTTGACACGCTGGATGAAGGTGGTCGAGTCGAAGATGCCGGGGCCGTCGGTCGAAACAGTTTCGAGCAGCAGCCACGGGATGGCGTTCGCGTCCGGCGTGCAGCCGGTGTCCACGACGCGGCGGCTGACCACTTTGCTGCCGCTGTTGCTCTCCCAGGTGGGGCCGCCGTAGTGCGTGCCGACCTGACCGCGGAAGCCCTTGTCGGCGTAGAGATTCGCCACCGGCCCCACGAACGCCCAACTGGTGCCGTTCCACTTGTAGACCTGCACGCCGAGCGCGAAGGCGTGGAAGGCCACCTCGTTGCCCGCCTGCACCTGGATGCTCTGGCAGAGAGGCGTCGGCAGCTCCGGCGCGCGGCTGCCCTCGTCCGCGCGCGCGGACTGCGCCGCGAACGTCGCGACGGCGAGCAGGAGGAAAAGTCTGGTGATGAGTTTTGATTTCAAGTAGCGCATGATGTTCTCCTTCGTAGCGGAATCCGTTGTTTTCGTTCTGGCAAGCACGAGACGGGCGGCCGGATGAATGAATGAATATGCCGCGCGTCTCAACTTACCCGCCTCTTCGAACCGGCAGTCAGCTTTGAGTGCCGAAAAGAGAAGTTGTCGAACTCCTCTCTAAATTACCGGCCGCGGGAATTTTTTCTGCGGCCGGGAGGGTGCCCCGCGCGGGGCTCTGCGTTTGGGTTACTGCGAGCCGTCCTCCTGCGCCCGCGAGATGAAAGCGCCGGCGACGGACTGGCCGAGCTGCTTGCCGGCGGCGTTGTCCATCTCGAAGTGAATCCCGGCCCAGATGCGCGAGTCGCCGGCCTCCCTGCCGACGGCGCGGACGAAGTCGGCGCGCGACGGGAAGAGGTAGGCCAGCACTTCGGCCCTCGCGGCCGAGAAGGTCGCGTGGTTCGAGGGATAGCTCGGGAAGTTCGGGACGGCGAAGAGCGGGCTGATGGCCGGGTCGAGCTGGTGCGGCCGGAGATACCAGTAGGCGAACTTCCCATCCTGGCTGGCGATGAAGGCGTCGAACTGCACGGCCGCGATCAGCGCGTAGGCGCGCGCGACGCGCGGCGGATTCCGGTCGAGCCGATCCTCCGCGATGAACTTGTCAGCGTAGCGGAAGGGCCAGTTGTGGAGCCCGTCGGGGCTCTGCCAGTAGAAGGCCTTGTAGTTGGTCGAGAACGTGCGCGGGAAGTTGCGCACGGCCGCGGCCTCGGCCTGCACCTGCGGCGAGTCGCACGGGGGCGGCGCGGCCGGACGGAACTGGCTCGGCGAGTCGAGCAGCAGCGGCTGCCAGTTCGCGGCCGTCACGTTGCCGGGGTTCGTGCCCTTCCACGTACAAGGGCCGACGGGGACGGTGCCCGTCCACGGCGCGTCCGAGCCGTCCGCCTTCGCCTTCGCGATGACCTGCTCGGCGACCCTGCGACCGAGTTCAAGTCCGGCCTCGTTGTCGCTCGGGTACTGGAGCCCCGCGAGCACGCGCGAATAACCGGCCTGCTCCGCCAACGTCTGGAACGACTGCGCCTCCGCCGGCAGGAAGTGCGCGAGCACGGCCGCCGCGGCCTGCGCCGTCGCCGCGTGCTCGGACGGGTACGAGGGGCTGTCGGGGACGGGCAGCGCCGCCTTCACCCTGTTGTCCATCTCGCTCGGGCGGGGGCGGTTGTAGTGGTACTTCGACTCCCACGCCGCGACCGTCGCGTCGTACATGGCGAGCGCGACGTACGCCTGGACGCGGTGCGGGTAGGCCGTCGTCGGCGTGCCGGAGAGCAGACGGTTGTTGACCAGCTCCATCCAGCGGTAGGCCGGTGCCCCCGCGTCCCAGTAGGCGATCTGCTGCCGCGCCTGCTCGTCGTTGCGGCCGACCAGTTCGGCCAGCGACCTCAGCTCGGCCTGCGTCTCCGAAGGGCTCGGCGGCGGCTGAACGCGGAAGTCTTCGCCCGAAGAGATGACCCACGTGCGCCAGTTCCCGGCGTCGGGCTCGACGGGGCCGCTTGCAGACGGACGCCGCGGAAAATGTTTGCCGCCGTCGTCGTTCCTGCCGGCGCCCGCGAGCGCCGTCTGACTGAAGACGAGTGACGTGACCAGCATCGTCACCAACAGAATGCGTTTCATTTGATTGCTCCTCTTGAATAAATGTTTTCGTGCGAAGGCCGCCGCTTAACGCTTCGTGGCGACGACCTCCAGATACTCCGACTCGACGTGCGTCGTGCCGTCGGTCGCGAGGTTGTGTTCCGACCAGAGCCGCGTCAGGTCTCGGTGCAGCGCGGCCTGGCCGTCCGCGTCGAGGGCGGCGAAGGCGCGCAACGTCGGGCCGTACCACGTGCGGAAGAAATCGACCGTCTGCCCCGGCGTCATGTCCAGGCGGAACGAGACCATGCGGCGTTGGAAATACAATTCGGCGACGCCCTCTCGCAGCCGCCCGCGGACGGTCGCCTCGTCCCCCCACAGGAGCGGGGAAGGGATGTTGGGCGGCGGGACGTGCGCGGCGGTGGCCTTGAACATCTGGCCGATGAAGCCCGCGGGCGTCCAGTTGGCCATCGCGACGCGGCCGCCCGGTCGGCTGACGCGCAGCATCTCCCCGGCGGTCGTCTCGGGCCTCGGCGCGAACATCGCGCCGAACATCGTCATCACCACGTCGAACGACTCAGTCCCGTACGGCAACTGCTCGGCGTCGCCCTCGTCGAAGTAGACGTTCAGCCCCTCGGCGCCCGCGCGCCCGCGCGCCGTCTCGATCAGGTTCGTGGCGATGTCGATGCCGGTCACGTCGGCGCCGGCCCGCGCGGCGGGGAACGACAGGTTGCCCGTGCCGCACGCCACGTCGAGCACGCGCGAGCCGGGCGCGAGCGCGAGGCGCTCGACGAACGCCGCCGCGTCCCGCTCGTAGACCTGCGCCACCTTGTCGAAGTCGCCCGACATCCAGGTCGCCTTCATCTTCGATTTCAAGCCCTCAAGTTCCGTGATTGTTTTGCTCATAACTCTTCTGCTCCTCTCTTCACCTTCGAAGTTCGCCAAACACGAACGGGGAAGTTGCCGAACTCCGGGCGTTATTACCGCCGGCCCAAACTTTTTTGGCGTCGAATTTTTTTATCCCCGGCGTGATCCCCTTCGCCGACGGTTCGCGCGTTAACGTTTGGAAGACCCGGCCGGCGGCCTTCCGAACGCCCTCAAATCTCTCGCAGAAACGAATTGCCGCAGGGGGTGTCATATGCCGCACACGTTCCGCGTCGCGCTCTCTTTACTGTCCCTGAGCTTGAGCCTCGTCAGTCCCGCCTTCGCGCAGTCGCAGACTGTCGCCGCGTCTCACGTTGCGACGGAAGCGAATGAGATGGCCGCGGCGTTGGCGCGCGCCGGGTCGGAGGAGGAGCTGAAGCGGCTGCTGGGCGGGGAGAAGGGGCAAACGAATGGCGAGCTGCTGGCCGCGTTGAACGCGCGGGCCGCCCCCCTCACGCAGAAGGGCGATTACGCCGAGGCGCTGCGAATCTCCCAGCTCGCGGCGCGGCTCGCGGAGGCGGGCGGGGAGCGGGCGGCACTCGGGGACGCGCTGCGCAACATCGGGCTTATCTACAACAACCAAAACCGCCCGGCGCAGGCCATGGATTTCTTCCAGAAGAGTCTCGCGGTCTTCGAAGAGGTCGGCGACAAGAAGGCGATCGCGCGGGGGCTGCACAACATCGGCCTCCTCCACAGGTTGCAAGGCCGCCTCGACCAGGCGCTTGTCTACTTCAACCGGGGCCTGGCGCTCGCCGAAGAGTGCGGGGATAAGAGGGTGACCGCGATGGCCCTTAACGGCATCGGCGTCGTTCACAAAGCACAGGGCCGTAATGAACTCGCGCTTGAGTTCTATCAGAGGAGCCGAAAGCTCGCCGAGGAGATCAACGACAGGGTGGTTGCGCGGGATGTCTCCTCCAGCATCGGCAACGTCTACCAGGCGCAGGGGTTCTACAAGCAGGCGCTGGACAACTACCGGAGGAGCCGGGCGCTCAGTGAAGAGATTGGCGACAGGACGGGCGTGGCTAGGGCCGCCTACAACATCGGCGCCGTTTATAACTTTCAGGGCCGCTACGCGGAGGCGCTCGCCTGTTTTCAGGAGAGCATCAAGATCGGCGAAGAGCTGGGGGCCGCCGCCGACAAGAGGGACCTGGCTTACAACTTCCACAGTCTGGGCCGACTCTACTGGAGCCAGGGGCGTTACGAACAGTCGCTGGAGTACTACCACAAGGCGCTGAAGATCAGGGAAGAGGTGAACGACAGGTTCGGGCTCGGCCAGACGCTGACCAACCTCGGCAACGTTTACAAAGCCATGGGCCGTTACGAGCAGGCGCTGGAGTCGTACCAGAGGAGGTTGAAGCTCGCCGAGGAGATGGGCGTTAAGGAGGGGCTGGCCTCTAGCGTTGGTAACCTCGCCGACGTTTACCGGCAGCAGGGGCGCCCCGACCTCGCGCTGGCACACCTCCAGCAGAGCCTCCGGCTGCGCGAGGAGATGGGCGACCGGCGGGGAATTTGCACGGTGCTGTCAAAGCTGGCCGAGCTGTACGAGGACAAGGGTGACTACCCGGAGATGCTCAAAGCCGGCCGGCGCGCCGCCACTCTGGCGGAGGAGATCAACGCGCCCGAAGAGCTTTGGAAGGGGCAGGAGCAGGTGGGCCGCGCCCTGCGCGCGCTGGGCCAGACGGCGGAGGCGCGGCGGAGTTTCGTCGCCGCCATCGCCACGGTCGAATCCATCCGCCGCGAGGTCGCGGGTGGCGAACAGCAGCAGCAGAGCTTCCTCGAAAACAGACTCTCCCCGTGGCTCGGCATGGTCGAGCTGCTCGTCTCGCAGCAGGCGCACGCGGAGGCACTGACCTTCGCCGAAGCGTCGAAGGCGCGGGTGCTGCTCGACGCGCTTCAGGCCGGGCGCCCCGGTTTGCGCCAGTCGCTCTCGCCGCAGGAGCGGCAGGCCGAAGAGGAGAGACGGCTCCGCCTGGTCACGCTCAACTCGCAGCTCACCGGCGAGGCGCGGCGCGAGAAGCCCGATGCCGCGCGCGTGGCCGCGCTGAGGGCCGAGGTCGGGCAGGCGCGTTTGGAGTACGAAGATTTCGAGACGAGGCTCTACGTGGCGCATCCCGAGCTGCGGCTCCAACGCGGGGAGTCCCCGGTCATCACCGCGGAAGAGTTGACGGCCCTTCTGCCGGACTCCGCGGGCGCGCTGCTCGAATACGTGGTGGCCGACGAAGCGACTTACCTGTTCGCGGTCACGAAGGCGGCGGGGAAGTCAGAGGCGGACATACGCGTCTACACGCTGCCGGTCAAACGCGAAGAACTCGCGAAGCAGACCGAAGCGTTTCGGCTGCAACTCGCCGGGCGCGACCTCGGCTTTCGCGCGTCGGCGGCGAAGCTCTACGAGCTGCTGCTCAAACCGGCCGAGGCGCAACTGCGGGGCAAGACCAGCCTCGTCATCGCCCCGGACAACACTCTCTGGGACTTGCCGTTTCAGGCGCTGGTGAACGGCTCGAACCGCTTCCTGCTCGAAGAGGCGGCGGTCTCTTACGCGCCGTCGCTGACGGTGCTGCGCGAGATGGCGAGGCGGCGGAAGAGTCGGGGCGCGGACGACGCGCCCGCCACTTTGCTGGCGCTGGGCAACCCCGTGTCGGGGAAGGAGCCGGGCGGTGTCGCGGCGCCGGTGCTGCGTGACGGGCGGCTCGTAGCGCTGCCGGAGGCGGAAGAGGAGGTCAGGGCGCTGGGGCGCTTGTACGGCGCCTCGCGCAGCAAGGTCTACACGGGCAGGGAGGCGCGCGAAGACCGCTTCAAGAGCGAGGCGGGTCAGGCGCGAATCCTGCACTTCGCCTCGCACGGGCTGGTCAACAACGCCTCGCCCATGTATTCACACCTCGCGCTGGCCGCGGGCGGCGCGGGCGAGGACGGGCTGCTCGAAGCGTGGGAGCTGACGCGGCTCGACCTGAAGGCAGATTTGGCGGTGCTCTCGGCGTGCGAGACGGCGCGCGGGCGCACGGCCGCGGGCGAGGGCATGATCGGTCTGTCCTGGGCGATGTTCATCGCGGGCGTGCCCTCCATCGTCGTCAGCCAGTGGAAGGTCGAGTCGGCCGGCACGCGCGACTTGATGGTGAGCTTCCACCGCGGCCTCATCTCCCCGGCGGGGGAAGGGAAGACGAAGGCGACGAAGTCTGAGGCGCTCAGGCGCGCGGCGTTGAAGTTGATGAAGCATCCCGAAACCAGTCACCCGTTCTATTGGGCCGGGTTCGTGCTGGTGGGCGACGGGAATTAAACGCCGCAGACACGGGGACACGGCTTTGAAGATTTATGACTTCAAAGCCGTGTCCCCGTGTCTGCGGTCGTTAATGTCAGTCAGTCAAACTCAACGGCAAACCTTGCTTTGAGCGCTCACTCGCTCCGGCGTCGTAGCGCCTGCACCTGACGGAGCAGGCTGCGGGCAATCTCCGAGCCGGGGTTCGCTTTTTGGAGCAGCCGCAGTTCCTGTTCCGCCTCCTTCAGCAGCCCCGCCTCCGCGTACAGCAACGCCAGCGTCAGGTGAGACGAGGGGTAGGCTCTCTTCGCCCTCGCCACCTCGTCGGCCTTCGCGCGGTCGAGGACGCGGAACTTGGCCTGCGGCGCGGGCGGGCGCGGGGCTTTGACCTCCTGCCCGTCTTTGACGGCCTTCACCTGCCATGAATAGACCTTCCCGCGCGGGAGCGTTTGCGCCGCCGCCCACGAACGGCCGTTCAGTGGCGGGCTCGACGCCACGAGGTTGAAACCGTCGTCATAGACTTCGACGACGTAAGCGCTCGCCCCCTCCATCGGCGACCAGCGGAACGTGGGCCGGTCGGTCAACAGCACATACCCGACAGGGTCGAGCACGGAAAACTCGCCGGCCTGCCCCTCGGAACTCATCAGCGAACTCCCCGGCCGCGCGAGTCCCCTGAGCTGGGGCGACCTCTCAATCCGACGGCCGGCCAGCGTCTCCTTCAACAGTTCCCTGTAAGCGGGCGGCAGGGCGTCGGCGCCCGACAATCTGCCCTCGCGGTCGAGCGTCAGGCGGCCGCCGCCGTCGTTGATTTGAGCGACCGCGGGCGCCGTTTCCGGCTGCGGCGGCGGGGGTGAGGGCTGCGACTCGGGCGCGGGCGGGACGACGGGGGCGGGCGCCTGCGCGGGCGAAGGCGAAACGACGACCTCCTGTCCGGGCGCTCGCTCGCGTGTCGCGCGCCAGACGACCCAGCCCGCGACCGCCAACAGCAGCACGGCCAGCGCCGCGCCAAACGCCGGCCGCGGAGACATGGGTAAGAGCGAAGCGAGAGACGCGAGCGCCCGCCGCCAAAGGCTTTCGGTCGGAGCGGAGACGGCTGCCGGTCGATATTCGCGCGCCAGCGAGGGTGTGATCTCGTCTTTGAAGGCGCGCAGGTCTTCGACCGAGAGGGCGCAGTGCTCGCAGTTGCTCAGGTGGTCTGTGACCGTCTGAAGACTTTCGCCGGCCAGCGCTCCGTCAACGTACGCGGCCGTCTGCTCCGCCGTCAGGTGCGCCCGCGCCGGGTGCGGCGAAGAGACCTCGGCCGCCTCGCCGAAGACCGCGGAGCGCAGCGCGTAGAAGGCCGCGTCGCCGTCGGCGGCGACTTCGACCCGCCGGCGGCAGGCTTCGCACTCGTCGAGGTGGTCGCAAACCGACAGCAGCTCTTCGACCTCCAGCCGGCGACTGCGATAACCCTCGAACTGTTTCTGGGTCAGATGTTCGACCAAGTCTCTTTCCATCCCGCGGCAGTTTTCACGGCCGCCCTTCTTAAACGTGTAAGTTGACGAAAGTCGCGGGTTATTACCACCGAATTTTCAGATAAATCCCTTCAGCCTGCGCGCCAGCCGCTCGCGCCCGGACTTGCGAGCGTTGATGACCTGTTGCCGCGTCAGCCCGAGCAGCTCGGCTAACCTCGAGTCCTCCATCGGCAAATCGTTCCAGAGGCGCGCGAACTCGTCCGCCCCCATCTCCAGCGCGTCGGCCAGTTGGCGCAGGCTCGCTACGCCCGTCGCCGGGAAGAGTGTAATACAGCCGAAGCCGCCCGAGTCCTTCAGATTCAGCAGCAGCGCCGCGCGCTGATTCCGCGGCAGCAGTTGCAGCTCTTCCCAGAGTCTTTGCAGGAAAATCCTCTTCTCGATGTGCCACGCCGGGTCCGACTCAACGGCGGAGGGCGTCAGCGAGGCCCCGTCTTCATTCTCGGGGAGCGATTCAAACGGCTGGTCTCGGACGCCGAGGAGCGAAGCCAGAAGGCGCACCAGTTCCTCAAACTCGACTGGCCCGCCGACTTGATTGAAGATGGCGGCGAGGGCGTCGGCCAGGTCCTGCGGCTTGTCGCCCACGGGCACGGGGACGCGCGCCGGCAGCCCTTCGCGCTCGGACGAATCCCCGAGCCGGGCCGCGGTCGCAGCCCTCTTCTGCCCCTGCCACGCCGCAAACCCCGCCAGCGTCTTCCCGTCCTCGCCCTGCCAGAGCGCCAACCCGCGCTGGCGCGTCAGCAGATAATGGAGACGATTTTTGAGCGCGTGCCGTTCCGGAAACTGGCGCCGCATCCAGCCCGAGCACGTCCGGTGCGCGATGACGGCCGCCATGCCGCGCACGTCGGCGATGGGGCGGAGGCCGGGCTCTCTGCGAAACTGCTGCAACTGCGTCAGCAGTTGCAGCAGCGCGTCCTGATACAGGTCGTCGGCCTCGGCCCGCTGTGTCGGGCGGTGTGAGTTGAGGTGGAGCTTGTAGCGTATGACGCCTTTAATCACCGGCCCCGCGTGTTCGTTGATGATCTGCGCGAGGATGTCGTCGGCGCGCTCGTCGCCGGACTCCCGCAGGAGTGGTTCGAGCAGCGCGTCTATCTGGGCCGGAGAGTTTTCCATCGTTCAATCGTTGCCGCAATCTAAACCAGCCGCACGAACTCCGCAATCCCAAATCCGTCTGCGCGCACCGAGCGAGAGGCCGCCCCGGTGGAAAACACGCGGGCGGCCTCTCGTTGAAGGGTGGTCGTTTGAATTACTGCCCGAACCTCCTCCTATATTCGTCGGAGGAGAGGAACGCCTTGACCATCTCGGCGTTGACGAAGTTGCCGTTGAACTCGTTGAGCTTCGAGAGCCAGAACTGGTAGCCCGAGAAGTCCGCGTCCTGCGGGTCGTCCGGGTTGCGGCGCAGGTACCCGAAGTACTGCATCAGCACGAACGCACGGTTCCTCTCGCCGGCGCGCAACTCGGCGTCCTCCGCCACCCGCCGCAGCGCGTTGGCCCGCCCCCGCGTCTGGTCGGGCGAGCCCGCCAACTCCGCCACCAACTGGTCGCGCTCGGCTTGCGTGAGCACACCGCCCGCGTTCTGGTTGAGCTTGTCCACGAACTCCCCGGCCGGCAGCGCCTCGGGGAAGGCGTCGCGGAAGCGTTGGCGCCGGACGAACTCCAGCATGTAGGCGCTCTTGTTGGCTTCGAGCACGGCCTCCCAGTCGCCGACGTTGACCTGCACGCCGCGGCCGATGCGCTGCGAGTCGCGCAGGAACTCGTGGAGGCGGATGGCGGGCACCGTGCCGGGGACGTTCGGCGAGGCGGCGTCGCCGTAGGCGGCCTTGTAGGTGCGGTAGGCCAGATACCCCGTCTCCTGGAACTCGATGGAGAGGAAGAAGGCCGCCGAGACGTTGACCCGCTTCACCTCGTGGCACAGCCGGTCGGAGCCGCACCCCTCGATGACGCCGACCCAGAAGGCGAGGCCGGCGGCGTCGGGCTCGCGGTTGAGGAAGTCGTGGTAGTGCTGGCGGACGAAGAAGGTCGTGTCGAAGCTGGCCTCCCGCACGGGGCTCGCGCCGTCCGCCGTGTCGTCGGAGGTGATCCCGATGGCGGCGACGCCCGGGCCGCCGAGCGCGGCGCCCGAGGGGTTGGAAAGTTCGAGGTTGAGCGACTCGCCGGGCTCCAGGTAGCGGTCGTCGGTGACGAGCACGGGGAAGGTCTTCGTCGTCTCGCCGGCCGCGAAACTGAGCGTGCCGACGGCGGCCGTGAAGTCGGAGCGCTCGCTGGCCGACTGGCTCAAAGTGCGGTAGTCGATTGACGCCGGCTGCGTCGTGTCGCCCGCGCGCGTGACCGTGATATTGGATTGCCCGTCCGCCTCGTTCATGAAGTAGTTCGTCGCGCTGAACTGCACGAGCGAGGCCGAGGCCGCAGCGTCCTTAATCGTCGCCTGACCCTGGCCGTCGGCGACGACCGCGCGGGTCGTGTTCGCCGAGAAGACGTTGAGGAAGAAGGTCTCGTCCTCTTCGGCCGTGCCGTCCGTGAGGACGGGCACCTCGACGTGCCTGATGGTCGTCCCCGGGTTGAAGCTGACGCCGAAGCTGCCGGCCGTGTAGTCGCTCCCGGCCGTGGCCGTGCCGTTGGCCGTCTGGCAGTTGACGGTCGCGCCCTTGCCGGTCGGCTGCGACAGCCTGATGGTGAAGACGGCCTTCGCCGACGGCCCCTCGCTGACGGTCAAGTCCGTGACCGAGATGGTCGGCGGCTCGTCGTCGTCGAGGATGCTGACGGTGAAGGACGGGATGGCCGGCGTCGCCCCCTGCGGGTTCGAGAAGACGACGGAGAACGTCTCGTTGAACTCGTCGATGGTGTCGCCGAGGATGGGGATGACGATCTCGCGCGTATCTTCGCCGGGGGCGAAGTTGAGCGTGCCGGAGGTGCCGACGTAGTCGGCGTTGAGGGTCGCCGACCCGCCGGTCGAGGTGTTGAAGTCAACGGACACGGCGCGGTTGGTGGCGCCGAGCAGGCGCACGGTCGCGACGAAGTTCCTCCTCCCGGCGTCACCCTCCGCGACGGAGAGGCCGGTGATGTCAGCCTCGTCCACCGTGAACGAGAGCGGGGTGAGGGAGTCGTAGATGTTGAGCGCGGCGCGCGCGTAGTGGCCGAGCGAGTCGAGGTCGGCCGTGCCGCTCAAGGTCAGCACGACCGACTCGGGCGACTCGGGCAGCGAGTCGTCGGCGATGGGGATGTTGAAGGTCTTCTCGGTCTCGCCCTCGGCGAAAGTGAGCTGGCCGGAGACGGGCGTGTAATCGGCGCCCGCCGTGGCCGTGCCCCCGCCGGTCGAGTAGTTGACGGTCAAAGTGCCGCGGCTCCCACCCGTCCGCACGACCCGGATGGGCATGGCCCCCACGTCTTCGAGCGCGCCGAAGCCGGGGCTGCGGAAATGGACGCTGCCCTGCGCCGAGCCGGCGTCGCAGGGCGAGAACTCCGAGGTGTTGCCCGCCGGGTCGGTGGCCGTCGCCGTGACGACCCGACCCGGCGCGAGCTGACCGCCGAGCGTCACGTCGAACGAGGCTTCGCCCGCGGCGTCGGTCGTCACCTGCGTGTGCCCCACGGGTCGCGCGCCCTCGCCGTTGCCCGAAGGGTCGCAGCCCGCGTTCGAGTAGAAGTCGAGGCGGTACTGCGTCGAGGGCCTGCTGGCGAGCGTGCCCTTGACGTGCGTCCCGCCCGCGACGTTGGCGAAGGAGTTGACGTTGGGGAAGTTCTGCAAATGGTTCCCGCCCTCGTCGGCGTCGCCCGCGTCGTTGCGGTTCACGTACTGCGCGAAGTTGATGGCGTCGAAGAGGTCGATGCCGAGCTTGGCGTTCGAGAAGATCGAGTTGCCCCTGATGATGTTGTTCAAGGGGCTGCTGCTGACGACGACGCCCGCGCCGAAGTTGAAGGCGATGAGGTTGCCC
>DAIRFV010000004.1:12795-69263 GCA_036794905.1 Pyrinomonadaceae bacterium
GATGAGGTTGCCCGCGCCCGGCTCGGTGCCGCCGACGACGTTGCCCGGGCCCGTCTGGCCGGAGACGCCGTTGAGGACGACGCCCCACGAGTTGCCGCCGCTCAAGTCGGCGAGCGTGGCCATGCCCCTGACGTCGGTGCCGATGTAGTTGCCCTTGATCTGGTTGCCGAACCCGGAGACGGAGATGCCGTGGCCGCCGTTGCCCGTGATGAGGTTGCGCTGCGCGGGCGACGTGCCGCCGATGATGTTCGACGAGGAATTTGAGACGGTGATGCCGTTTCCGGTGTTGGCCTGCCTGACGATGCTGTCCGGGTCGAGGCCGATGATGTTGCCCTCGACGCGGTTGTTGCCGCCCGTCTGGAGGAAGATGCCGCTGCCGCTGAATCTGTTGATGACGAGGCCGCGGATGACCGAGTCGCCCGCCGTGATGAGCAGGCCGGAGGCCGCGTTGATGAACGGCGACGACGAAAAGATGTTGGCGCCGCTGAGCTCGATGACGGGCGACCCGGCGAAGCCGGGCTGCGTCGTGCCGTCGATGGTGACGGGGTCGTTGATGGTCGGGAGCGTCGTGTTCAACCTGATGGTGCGGACGCCCGCGCCCGGGATGTTGAAGGTGATGCGGTCGTGCCCGGGGACGGCGTTGGCGTCGAGGACGGCCTGGCGCAGCGAGCCGGCGCCAGCGTCGTTCGTGTTCGTGACGGCGAAGTCCTGCCGCGCCGCCGTGAAGTGGAGGGTCTGGTCTGAGGAGAGGTTGTTGACGCTGCCGCTGGCGGGCGTGAAGCCGAAGCCGAGCGCCGTGGGCGTGACGGTGTAGTTGCCGCCCGCGGGCGCGTTGAAGAAGTAGTTGCCGGACGAGTCGGTCGAGGTCAGCTCGGTCTGCGAGCCGGTGAGCGTGACGGGCGCGCCCGCGACCGGAGCGCCCCCGGCCTCGGTCAGGCGCCCCGAAATCCCGTGCGTGGTCACGCCCGAAGTGAGCGTGAAGTTGGCGGTCTGGTCGGCGCTCAGGTTCGAGAACGTGTGCGCCGGGGGCGTGAGCGAGGAGCCCGCCTTCGACGCGCCGACGGTGAAGTTGCCGCCCGGGGGCAGGTTGGCGAACTGGAAGGTGCCGTCCTCGCCGGTGAGCTGCGTGGCGTTAACCGAGCCCGTCAGGCTCACCTTCACGCCCGCGACGGGGGCGCTGCCCGCGTCGGTCACGACGCCGCTGATTGAGGGGGCGACCGTCAGCTTCGAGACGAAAACGTCGAGGCCGGAGCGGTTGTAGGGCAGGAACGAGCCGAGCGTCACGGGGAAGTCGGCCGTGAAGCTGACGCCCGTGACGTAGGCCGAGCCCTGCGCGTCAACGGCGACGGAGGTTCCCTGGTCGGAGGTTGAGTTGATCGAGCCGGGGAACGTGGCGACGCGGCCGCCCAGCAGCGTCGAATAGACGACGGGGCCGCCCGCCGGGGCCAATTTGACGACGAAGGCGTCGGAGTCGTTGGTGATCGGGTCGGTGAAGCCGTAGAGGGTCGAGGGGTTGACGGGGTCGAGGACGAGGTTGTTCAGCGCGTAGGGCAGGTTGTTGTTAATCGGCGCCCAGTTGGTGCCGCCGTCGGTCGTCCGGTAGATATGGTGGGTGAGGTTGAAGCCGCTGTTCCTCGTCAGGACGGCGTAGACCGTCGAAGTGTGCGCGGGGGCGACGACGAGGAGCCGGATGACGCCCGTGCCGCTTAAACTTTGTGTCCAGTTGGCGCCGCCGTCCGTGGACTTGTAGACGCCGCTGACCGAGTTCAGGTACAGCGTGGACGTGTTGGCGAAGTCTACGGCGATGCGCCCGACCAGCAGGTTGTTCGGCAGCCCGTTGCTGGAGAGCGACCAGTTGGCGCCGCCGTTCGTCGTCTTGTGGACGCCCCCCTGCGCGGCGGCGTAGACGACCGAAGGGTTCGACGGGTCGATGGTGATGGAGATGGCCGCGAGGGGCGAGCCCGTGCCCGCCGGCTCCCAGCTCGTGCCGCCGTTCGTGCTCCTGACGATGTTGGCGCCGTTGAAGACGTAGACGTTGGACGGGGTCTGCGGATCGACGGCGATGGTGTTGACGTAGGAGAAGGCGCTGCTCGACGCGAGCGGGCTCCAGTTGGCGCCGCCGTCGGTCGTCTTGAAGACGGTCGGGGTGTTGGAGATGTTCGGGATGACGCCCGCGTAAAGGGTGGTCGGCGTCTTCGGGTCGAGGGCCAGCACGGCGATACTCGGGGCGGTCAGGCCGTTGCTGGAACGAGCCCACCTGCGGCCGCCGTTCGTGCTCTTGTAGACGCCGCCGTCGGTCGCCGCGTAGAGGACGTTGGGCGAGAGCGGGTCGATGACGAGGTCGCGGAAGTGGGCGGGGTTGCCCACGACGCTGGCGACTTCGAGGCCGAAGCTGTCGTTCGTCCATGAAGCGCCGCTGTCGGTCGTCCGCCAGAAGTTGCTCTGGTTCTTGAGCGTGTCGGGCGTGAGGGGGAAGGTGTTCGCCGAGGTCGTGCCCGTCAGGTAGGCGGCGCCCGTCGAGTCGAGCGCGATGCTCTGCGCGAGACCGCCGCCGAGGTAGGTCGAGTAGACGAGCGCCGAGCCCGAGGCGTTGAGCTTGGTCGCGTAGGCGGTGCTCATGCCCTTGGGCGCCGCCAGGACGGGGTTGAGCAGGGGGAAGTTCGTCGAGGCGGTCGAGCCGCCGACGTAGGCGTTGCCCGCGGCGTCAACCGCGATGTCGTTGCCGCGGTCGTCGCCGTTGCCGCCGAGGTAGGTCGCGTAGCTGAGCGCCGAGCCCGCCGCGTCGATCTTGAAGACGTAGGCGTCCCCGTTCGCGAAGGGCGAGCCGCCGCTGAGCGTCGTCGAGAAGGCGCCGGCCGTCACCGGGAAGTCGGACGACGAAGTCTCGCCGCAGACGTAGGCGTTGCCCGACGGGTCGAGCGCGATGGAGCGGCCGCTCTCGTTGGAGGTGCCGCCGACGAAGGTCGAGAAGAGGATGGAACTGCCGGCCGCGTCGAGCTTGGTGACGAACGCGTCGGTCGTGCCCTTCAGCGAAGAGGCGCGGGGGCCCGCGACGTGGAAGTCGGCCGAAGAGGTCTGACCCGCGACGTAGGCGTTGCCAGAGGAATCGACCGCGATGGCGTCGCCCTCCTCGCTGCCGTTGCCGCCGAGGTAAGTCGAGTAGACGAGTTCGTCCCCCGCGGGGCTCAGCTTCGAGACGAACGCCTCAGAGTCTGGGTTGCTGCCGCCGACGAGCGTGTCAATCCCGGCGTAGACCTGCGAGGAGGTGCTGACGGCGAGCGAGAGCACGGTCGCCCCGCTCATGCCGCTGTGCATCTGCGTCCAGTCGGCGCCGTCGTTCGTCGTCTTGAAGACGCCGCCCCTCGTCGTCCCCGCGTAGAGGGTCGAGGGCGCGTTGGGGTCGTAGGCGAGAGACATCACGGTGAGGTTGGTGAGCCCGTCGTTGACGGCCGACCAGTTCGCCGCGCCGTTCGTGGACTTGAAGACGCCGCCGCTCGTGGCGACGTAGAGCGTGGAGGAACTGGTCGGGTGCATGACGAGGGCGCGGATGCCGCCGCCGGGCAGCCCCGTGTTCGACTGCGTCCAGTTCGCGCCGCCGTTGGTCGTCTTGAAGACGCCGCCGGAGCCGCCGGCCGCGGCGTAGACCACCGACGAATTCGTCGGGTCGATGACGAAGTTGAAGACGCTCCCGAAGTTGATGCCCGTGTTCGACTGCGCCCAGGTCGCGCCGCCGTCGGTAGATTTCATGACCTGGAAGCTGGTGCCCGCGTAGACGACCGAAGCGTTGGTGGGGTCAACCGCCAGGCCGGTGACGCTCGAATTGACCCCCGCCCCCGAAGGCGACCAGGTGGCCCCGCCGTCAATGCTCTTGACGATGGCGGGCGAGTTGAAGGTGTTCCCGCCCGCGTAGAGCACCGCCGGGTCGGACGGCGTGATGGCGAGCGCCGCGGCGAAGGTGCTGCCCGGGTTGTTGAGGCCCGTGTCGAGCAGGTTCCATTCGGCGCCCGCGTCGGTCGTCCTGTAGAGCCCGTTGAAGGTCAGCGAGTAGAGCGTCGAGGCCGACGAGGGGTCGGCCCACATCCGCGTGACGGGGCGGTTCTGGAGGCCCTTGTTGCTCGGCTGCCACGTCGCGCCGCCGTCGGCGCTCTTGATGAGGCTGTCGTTGGCGCGGACGGCGTTGACCGTCGGGTAGTCGGAGGAGCGTGTGACGCCCGTGACGTAGGCGCAGCCGGCCCCGTCCAACGCGATGCCGAACCCCGTGTCGTCCGAGAAGCCGCCGAGGTATGCGGTGTAGACGAGCGCCGTGCCCGCCGGGTTGAGCTTGGTGACGAAGACGTTGGACGAGACGCTGCCCACCGGGATGAGCTTCACGCCGGGGGCGGGGAAGGCGAGCGAGCCCGCGGCGCCCGTGACGTAGGCGTTGTTCGCAGAGTCGAGCGCGAGGGCCGCCCCGCTGGTGAAACTGAGGTTGTTGACTACGCCGACGAAGGTCGAATAAGAGAGGATCGGGTCGATGACGAGCGGGCGGCTCGCGTCGTAAGCCCCGACGCCGAACTCGACCTCCGTCCCCTTGATTTTGTACCCGCCCTCGACCTCCCTGCGCGAGCCGTCGTCCGCCGTCTGGTAGATGACGGGGCGCTTCATACGCACCTCTCCGCCGCCGACCGTGAGGACGAGGCTCCCGTCCTGCTCATCCAGCTTCGCGCGCTCCGCGCCGTCGAACTTAATCTTGATGCGGCGCGGGTCTGCTCCCGGTGCGACGTTGAAATCGTATTCGAGCTGTCGCTGGTTGCCGTAATAGACGAGGTCGATGCCCGGGTAGACGCCGGCGTAATGCACCTTGCCATACACGGGGACGCCCGTGCGCCAGTCGGCCGGGTCGTTGCCGACGAAGTAGTTCAGACGGCCCGGCATCTCTTCGCGCCCCTCGACCTGCGGCTCGGCGCGCGCGCCCGCCAGACGCATCCGCAGGACGCGGTAGCCCTCCTCCCGTTGACCGTCCGCACCCTTCTTCCCGCCGCCGCGACTCAGCGCCAGCACGGCCTCGTCCGGCGTGAGGAACATGACGTAGCCGTCGCCGCGCGAGAGGAACCGCACGCGCGCGTCGGTCTGCCCGCGGTTGGCCTCGAACTGGAGCGGCAGTTTGCCGTAAGCCTTGGCCGCCGCCTCGGGACTCGCGGCGCCCGTGTTCGGTGCGGCCGTCGCTTCGGCTCGGTCGTCGGCCCCGGCCGGCGTAGCCGAAGGGAACAGGGCTACGCCGGGCGCGAACAGCGGGAGCAGCAGCAGCAACAACGCGGTCGAAAGTTTACGACGGGCAGGAGTGTGAGCGCGTAGAGAGGGGGAAGAGGGGCTGGGCATCGTGTAACTCCGGGGCAATGTACGCCCTTGAGAAGGGACGTTTTAGGGTGACGGAAACGTTGGGTGGCGTGGGAGTAGCTTCCGTTCGCAGGTGAATCGAAAGGGGAGGCCAGCAGCTTCCCCGCCATTAGATAGGACGCGAAGCGACGGGAGAATACCACGGCGTAAGCGCCCGTGAAAAGAGTCAAAAAATCTACTTTGTCGATGTCCTCGAAGTAGATGACGAACATCGTCGGGCTAAGGCCGCGCCCTCAGAACTCTGGCCCCGAAGAGTCCCCCGGCGGTGTTCTCGGCGTGCGCCTGAAAGCGCACCTCGACCTTTTGCTTACCGCGCGTCAGCTCGAAGGGGATGGCGTAAGTCTTGTCGAAGAACGCGCCCGGTTTGTCCATCTGCAACGTCTCGGTCGCGAGGAGTTTGCCCTCGACGAGGATGTCGAAGGTGCGCCGGCCCGTCTCGCCGCCCCAGTAGGTGCAGACCAGCTCGACCGGGAGGTCGGGCGCGACCCTCAAGTCGAACGAGAACCAGCCGCCGTCGGGTGCGTGGCGGAGCTTGCGGTACTGCCACTCGCCCGCGGAGGTCTTCTCTCCTTTCTGCCCGTGGTCAACTTCGGACTGCTGCTCGCCGGGGCGGTATTCGTCAAGCGTCCGCGCGTCCAACTCGGCCCGGCGCGCCGTCTCCGCACGCATGGCCGCGCTGCGCTCCGCGTAGAGCGCCGGGGTCAACACGTCCCAGTAGACGTTGTAGTGGTTGTAGAACATCTCGTTGAAGGGTCGCAGCGTCACGTCGCGCGGCCGGCCGGTTCGTGCGGTGCGGAACGTCAGCCCGTTTCCGCGCACGCGCCGCACGGCCCCTCCCGTCCCCCCGCCCTCCGTCACGAGCACGGGCACATCCGCCACCGGCGCGCGGAAGTTGTCCCACTGCTCGACGGCGTAAGGAAACGTCCTGCTCTCAGCCACCGGCCCCAGGTCGCCCGCGAGCACCAGCGGGCCGTAGAGGAAGGCGACCTTGCGCGGGTCGTCGGGCGTGGCCTCCGTGCGGACAGACATCGGGATGGTGACTTGAAGCACGTCGCCGTTTCTCCACGCGCGGCTGACTTCGACGTAGCCGTCGCGTGTCGCCGCCGCGCGGAGCGGCTTCCCGTTCAGACTTAACCGCAGGCCGCCGCCGGCCCAACGCGGCGAACGCACTTTGAGGCTGAGCGTCACGGGCCGCCTCGGGGCGAAGCGCAGCTCGACCCGGTCGGAGTTCGGGTAGGCGGTCTGCTGCGTCAGCACCAGACCCTTCTCGTCCCAGTTGAGCCGCGAGGGGATGAACAGGTTGACGTAGAGCGCGTCGTCGCCGCGGAAGTAGATCGAGTCGTTGTACTTCGTGTGGTTCTCCATCCCCGACCCGACGCAGCACCAGAAGGAGTCCTCGGGACTGCTGTAGGTCTTGAAGTGTCCGGGCTTGAGCGACATGAAGTAGGCGAACATGCCGCGCCGCGGCTCCTGCGAGCCGAGGATGTGGTTGTAGAGGGCGCGCTCGTAGTAGTCGAAATACTCGGCCGAGGGCTGCCACGCGAAGAGGTGGCGCGTGAGCTTGAGCATGTTGTAGGTGTTGCAGGACTCGGCCGTGGCCGGTCCCAGTCGCTCCGACAACTTCTCCGGCGGGCCGAAGTGCTCGTTCTCGCTGTTGCCGCCGATGACGTAGGAGTGTTGGCGCACCACGCGCTCCCAGAAGCTGCGCGCTATCTCGCGCCCGCCCTCGTCGCCGGCAACTTCGTAAAGCCGCGCCTCGCCGATGACCTTCGGGATTTGCGTGTTGGCGTGCTTGCCGGCCAGCTCGTCGCGACCTTCCAGCAGCGGGCGCATGATCTCCTCGTGGTGGAAGCGACGCGCGGCGTCGAGATACCGCTTCTCGCCGGTCAGCGCGTAGAGGTCGGCCAGCGTCTCGTTCATGCCGCCGTGCTCGACGCGTAGCATCGTCTGCTGTTGCTCGCGCGTGAGCTTGCGCGTCACCTCATCGACCCAGTCGGCCAGCCCGAGCGTGACCTCCTTCGCCTGCACGTTCCCCGCCAGTACCCACGCGTCCTTCAACCCCGCGAGCACCTTGTGCTGCGTGTACCAGGGCACCCACGCGCCGCCCTTGAAGTTGAAGCTGCCCTGCACTTCGACCTTGCCGTCTCGGAAGCCGCGCAGGGTTTGCAGCTCCAACGGCGGCAGCGCGCCGACGTAGCCGTCGCCGTACGCGCGCTGGCACTCGGCCATCTCTCTGACGATGTACGCGACCCGCTCTTTGAAACGCGCGTCACCCGTCGCGGCGTACTGCTGCGAGAGCGCCGTCAGGTAATGCCCGAGCGTGTGACCCGCGATGCCTTTCGACTCCCAGCCGCCGTAGAGCGCGCCCTTCGGCGGCAGCCCAGCGTACTTGCGCGTGTTGTGGAGCAAGCGGTCAGCGTCGAGCCCGAGCAGGTACTTCGCGTTGCGCCCCATCGCCGCCTTGAAGGGGCTCGCCAGCAGTTCTACCTGACGCAGCTCGAAAGGCTCGACCGCCGTTTGAGTTCGAGCCGAAACCGCGGCCGCCCCGACCAGCACGAAGGCGTGGAGGAGCGTGAACAGTCGGTTCGTGGCGCCGCGCCGAGTCTGCTTTCTTCTTCCGTCTCGCATTAGTATAGGTCTCTCGTGGTGACTTGAACGCTTCGTCTGTGCTTCCGAAGGCTTTCGGGTATAATCCCCAAACCGCGCTCGTTCGACAACTCTCTACAAGTCTAAATTAAAGATGGGAGGCTCGCACACCTTGTCGGTGCGGAGTTATACAGCCATTCACTGCGCGCTCGCGCTGGCGCTCGTGCTGCCGTTCGTGCCCGCCCCGTGCGCCGACGCGAGGGCGGGAGTCTCGCAGCGCGGTACCGTCACGATCACGCGGCTCGAAACCGAAGCGGCGGCCGAACCGCTCGGCATAGACGAGCGCGCGCCGCGCCTGAGCTGGGCGCTCGCGAGCGCGCGGCGCGGCGTGATGCAACGCGCCTACCGTCTGCTCGTCGCCTCAAGCCCGGCGCTCGCGCGCGATGGCCGGGCCGACGTTTGGGACTCAGGGAGAATCGAGTCCTCAGACCCCTGGGCCTTCTACGCGGGCCCGGCGCTCAAGTCCCGGACGCGTTACCACTGGTCGGCACGTGTGTGGACAACACGAGGCGCGAGCGGTTGGTCGCGTCCCACCTGGTTCGAGACGGCGCTCCTCGACGCGCGCGAGTGGAAGGGGCAGTGGATCGCAGGGCCCGAGCGCGGGGGCGTGCTGACGGAGGCCGAGGGGGCGGCCGACGACGCCGGGTTACGTGCGGCGGGCGAGTTCTGCCGGCCCGTGCGCTGGCTGACCGGGGTGTGGTCGGCGCAGCTCGTCAAGAACAACCAGGGGGAGTGCAGGGAAGTCCGCCCCGCGCCGTTGCTCCGCACCTCCTTCCGCGTCACGAAGCCCATCGCAAAGGCGCGCGTCTACTCCTCCGGCCTCGCATACAACGACCTCCGGGTCAACGGCCTTCCCGCCTCCGACAGCGTGCTCGACCCGGGCTTCACCGACTACAGCGAGACGGTGCTCTACACGACGAGCGACGTGACGAGCCTGATGCGCCAGGGCGAGAACGTGATTGCGACCGAATTGGGTTCGGGTCAGTTCGACGCCGCGGCGCGTTCATGGGACTGGGGCTGGGAGCAGGCCGAGTGGCGCGCGACGCCGCGCCTGCGGCTCGACCTCTACGTCACTTTCGAAGACGGGTCGGAGCAGGTCGTGTCGTCCGACGCCTCCTGGAAGGTGAGCGTGGCCGGGCCGACCCGCTACGACAGCTACTACCTCGGCGAGACCTACGACGCGCGGCGCGAGTTGAAGGGCTGGGAGCGGCCGGGCTTCGACGACGCGGGCTGGCCCGCGGCGCGCGTCGTCGAAGCGCCCGCGGGCACTCTCACGGCGCAGACGAACGAGCCCATCCGCGTCGTCGGCGACCGCGGCCCCGGCGCGCGCACGGAGCCGTCGCCGGGCGTCTTCGTCTATGACTTGGGGCAGAACCTCACGGGCTGGGCGCAGCTTAAGGTCAGGGCGCCCGCGGGGACGGCCGTCGAACTCTTCTATTCGGAGAAGCTCGGCAAAGACGGAAAGGCGAGCGACGCCGGCAACGAACTAGTCTTCGGTCAGCTTCAGACCGACTACTACGTCGCGAAGGGCGCGGGCGAAGAGACCTGGTCGCCGCGCTTCACGTACAAGGGTTTTCAGTACCTGCAAGTCAGCGGCCCGAACGGCGCGCCGCTCCGCGCGGGCGCGAGCGTCTCGGTCGAGCGAATCCTTCAGGTGCGCTCCGCGCTCGCGGCCACGTCCGCCTTCGACTCCGGCAACGCCACGCTCAACCGCGTCCACCGGAACACGACGTGGGCCATTCAGAACAACCTGCACTCCATCGTCACGGACACGCCCGTCTACGAGAAGAACGCCTGGACGGGCGACGCGCAACTGACCTCGGGAACCGCCTCGACCCTGTTCGACACGGAACGGCTCTACCGGAAGATGTTCCGTGACATGCTCGACGCGCAGACCGAGAGCGGCGAGGTGCCGCTGCTCGCGCCGAGCAACCGCAACTACGGCTACGACGGCAAGCCCGCCATCTTCAAGCAGGCCGACTGCTGCGGCGCGACGCCCGCGTGGGACGCGTTCTGGTTCGTCATCCCCTGGGAGAGTTACACGCGCTTCGGCGACCTGCGTGCGCTTGAGAAGACCTACCCGGCGATGCGTCTCTACCTCGACAGTTGGGTGCCGCGTTGGACGGGCAGGGACGCCGACGCTTACGACTACACGCTCACGGCCGGCCTGGGCGACTGGGTGCCGCCCGAAGGCGTCCCCACCGTCAACGCGATTGCCTCGACCGCCTACTACGCACACTTCGCGCGCATCGCCGCGGACACAGCGCGCGCCCTCGGCAAACCGCAGGACGCCGCGCGCTACGAAGAGCTGTTCGGGAAGATAAGCCGCGACTTCAACGCGCGTTTCCTCGGGGCCGACGGCGTCTACCGCGAGAAGGCGGGCGACCCTTTCGTGCAGACGGCGCAGATACTCCCGCTCGCGTTCGGCCTCGTCCCGGAGTCGCGGCGGCAGGCGCTCGCAGACCGGCTGGCCGCCGACATCAAAGAGCGCCGCGGCGGGCGCGCCTACGTCGGGATTCTCGGCGCGCGCTACGTCCTGCCGGTGCTGAGCGCGGCGGGGCACCACGACGTGGCCTACGGCGTGGCGACGCAGACGGCCGAGCCGAGTTGGGGCTACTGGACTGACGTGGCCGGCTTCACCGCGCTCGGCGAGCACTGGCCGGCCTCCACGCGCTCGCGCAACCATCACATGTTCGGCTCGGTCGTCCAGTGGTTTTACGAAGACCTCGCGGGGATGCGTCCGCTCGCCCCGGGCTATAAGGTGATAGAGTTCAGACCCGAAATCCCTTCCGGCGGTCTCGACCGCGCGTCCGCCGTGTACGAGAGCGTGAGGGGGACGAGCGCCACGTCCTGGCGAAGGACGACGGGCGGGCTCGAACTCGACGTGACGGTGCCTGCGAACGCGACGGGCCGCGTCTACGTCCCGGCCCGGAGCGCGCAGGCCGTTACAGAAGTCGGGGGCGGCGCTGCAACGCTGGCCGAACGCGCCGAGTCCGTGCGGCTGGCGGGCGTCGAGGGCGGCCGCGTCGTCTACGAGGTGGGCTCGGGCGTCTACCAATTTCGGGTTGCGGTAAAGTGATAAGGTGCAGACAGGGTTTGATGTCATCCTGAACGCGGGCTCGGGGGGGAGACGGGCGAACGAACTGCGCCAGCTCGTCGCCGAGCAGTTCCGCGCCCACGGGGTCGAGCCGAACATCCTGCTCGCCAGAAGCGGGAAGGACCTGGCCGCGTTGGCGCAACGCGCGCGCGATGGCGCCAATGAGGTCGTCGTCGCGGCGGGCGGGGACGGCACGATCAACGCCGTCGCCTCGGCACTCGTCGGCACCGGAAAGAGCCTCGGCGTCCTGCCGGTCGGGACGTTCAACTACTTCGCGAAGAATCTCGGGATACCGCTCGACCTCGCGGCCGCGGTCGGCACGGCGGCGCGGCGGCACGCGACGGAAGTTGACCTCGCCGAGGTGAACGGGCGCATCATCCTCAACAACGCGAGCATCGGTCTCTACCCCAGCATCATACGGCAGCGGGAGCAGGAGTACCGGCGCTGGGGCCGCCGCCAGTTGGTGGCCTACGCGGCGGTGGCGCGCACCCTCATTCAGGGCAGCCCGTTCCTCGGCGTCCACATCTCGGCCGGGGGCGAGGAGTTGCCCGTGCGAACCCCGCTCGTCTTCGTCGGCAGCAACAGGTACCAGATTGAAGAGTTCGGCCTGCCCGGAGCCGAGTGCGTCGGGCGCGGCGAGCTGGCCATCTACGTCGCGCGTCCGACGGGATGGACGGGGTTGATGCTTTTGGCCGTGCAGGCCCTACTCGGGCGCCTGCACGGCGAGCGGCGGCTGCAACTCATCTGCACGGGGAAGGCGAAGGTCACCACGCGCCGCCCGCGTCTGCCCGTCGCGCTCGACGGCGAGGTGCTGTTGCTTGAGACGCCGCTGCGTTTCGCCACGCGCCCCGCGGCGCTGAAGGTGATCGTGCCGGAAGAGGGCGCCCGTACTCTCCCATGAGACGCGCCGAAAAAATAGACCCGCCGAAAAAAATCTTCGCCGCGTGATCCCTTTCCCGACCCGTTTACGCGTTAGCGGATTGAAGGCGCTCTAACACTTCGACGCCGTTGCCCCTTTCGCGCCTCCGGCCTATTCCTCAACGCTCTCTGAACAATTCCGAAGCTCATACGGAAGGTGGAACCCGTCATGTCTCACAAGTTTTCACGCAGAAGCTTTCTCCGCACCGGCCTCTACGGCGCCGCGGGCGCGGCCTTGCTCGGCCCGGCCGTCCTGCGCACGGCGCGCGCGGCGCACAGCGAGCCCATCGAGGCCGTCGTCATCGGCAGCGGATTCGGCGGCGCGGTCGCGGCGCTCAGGCTCGCGCGCGCGGGCGTCCGCACGGTGCTGCTTGAGCGCGGGCGGCGCTGGCCCGTCACCGCTTCGCAGGACACCTTCGCGACGCTGCGCAACCCGGACGGCCGCGCCGGCTGGCTCCGCACGGACGCGCCCGTCGGCGCGCCCACGCCGATTGACGTGTACACGGGCGTCCTCGAACGCACCGACGAGGAGGGCATTTCGGTCTTCGCGGGGGCGGGCGTCGGCGGCGGCTCGCTCGTCTACAACGGCGTCACCTACCAGCCCACGCGCCAACTCTTCGACCGCGTCTTCAACGGTGCGCTCGACTATGACGAGATGGCCGACGTTTATTACCCGCGCGTGCGCGGCATCCTCCAGCCTTCGGCCATCCCGGCCGACATACTCGCCTCGGATTACTACCTCGGCACGCGCCGCTTCCTCGAAGAGGCGGCCAACGCCGGCCTGCCTTCGCGCCTGCTCGACCTGAACGTTGACTGGAACGTCATCCGCCAGGAGATTCAGGGCTTGCGCGTGCCCTCGGCCATCAACGGCGAGTTCTGGTACGGCAACAACAGCGGCTTCAAGAACAGCCTCGACAAGAACTACTTAGCCGACGCGGAGGCCACCGGCCTCGTCGAAATCCTCCCGCTCCACGTCGTCACAGACATCGAGGACGCGCCCGGCCACCGCTACACGGTGAAGTGCCGGCAGATTGACGAGTCGGGCACCGTGTTGCGCGAGGTCGAGTTCAACTGCCGCCACCTCTTCCTCGCCGCCGGGTCGGTCGGCACGTCGAAGATGCTGGTGAAGGCGCGCGAGAAGGGGACGCTCGGGAAGTTGAACCGGCACGTCGGAGAAATCTGGGGCAACAACGGCGACTTCTTCGGGATGCAGATCGGCCTGCCGCCGACCAACCCGAGTCAGGGCGGCCCGGCCGCGTCCGCCATCGAGCACCACGACAACCCGTTCGGCCCGACCGTGCTGCTCCAGTTCCCGCAGTGGGACGAGACGCGCGAGGGCGCCCTGCTCTCGCTCGGCATGGGCATCGCGCCGCCGCGAGGGGCTTTCCGCTACGACGCAGCGACCGACTCGGTCAAACTCTCGTGGCCCGGCTCTGACCCCGAGATCGCGGGCGTCAACGTCGCCGCGGCTCACACATACGACGTGCTCAATCAGGCCAACACCAACGCGCAGTACCAGCCCTCGACGGCCTTCGTCGCGGGCGGGGCGACCGCACACCCCCTGGGCGGCGCAGTCATCGGCCGCGCGTGCGACTCGCGCGGGCGCGTCGAGGGTTACAAGAACCTCTACGTCGTTGACGGCGCGCTCATCCCCGGCGCGGCCGGCTGCGCCAACCCCTCCTTCACCATCGCCGCGCTCGCCGAACGCTGCATGGACGCGCTCGTCCCCGAAGTCGTGGACGAGCGCTCGAAAGTCCTGACCGCTTGATGTCGGTCGTCACCCGTGACTTTTCAAAAGTGAGGCGGAGGGATGCTTTGCAACGCGCATCCCTCCGCCTCACTCGTCGTCCTGCAACCTCACGCCGCCACTTCGACGGCCCTACTTTTCATTTAGGAGGAACTGAAATATATTCTCGGGCGCTAATCCGCCGGAGCGCGGGTAACGCCCCGACGTGTGCCGGCAGGTTCTCCGCCCCCGCTCGCGGCGATACCTGAGACTTCGCCTTCAGACATGTCCGAAGAGACGCGGCCCCCCGAGACGCAGACCGCGCCGCCCGCGCGGGGCTCACGCAGAAGCGTGGGCGAGCCGGAGCGCGCGCAAATCCTGCTCGAAGTGACGAGCGCCGTCGTCTCGAACCTCAGCCTGCGCGACCTCCTGTTGGCCGTCTCCGGCTGCCTCAGGCAGTTCTTCAACCACGACTTCGCCAGCATCGTCCTCTCCGAAGAGGAGGCCGGGATGCTGCGCGTCCACGCGCTCGACGAGCCGTCGCCGGGCGGCATGCTCGGCGTCGGCACGCTCATGCCGATGGAGGGGACGCCGCCCGGGCTCGCCATCCGCACGCGCCGGACGGTTCTGCGCGAGCACTTAGACCTCAACGAGTTCCACTCGCCGCAGATGCGCATCGCCTACGCGGCGGGGGTGCGCAGCGGCTGCTCCGTCCCGCTCGTCTCGCACGAGCGCGTGTTGGGAACCATCAACGTCGCCAGCCTCCGCGAGGCGGCCTTCACGCGCGAAGACGCCGAACTCCTCCGGCAGATAGCCGACCCCGTCGCCATCGCCGTCGAGAACACGCTCAACTACGAGCGGGCGCAGAAGGAGCGCGAGCGCGCCGAGACGCTGCTTCAGGTCAACAATGCCATCACCACGACGCTCGACCTGCGCGAACTGCTCAAGGCGACCTCGGACTGCCTGCGCACATACTTCAAGCACGATTTGGCCGGGATGGCGCTCTACGACGCCGAGAGCGAACAGTTGCGCGTCCACTCGCTCGATTTGGCGCAGCCCGCGGCGCAGTACGTGGACGAGGGCTTCCTGATGCCGCTCGAAGGGAGCCCGGCGGGGCTGGCCTTCACCACGCGCCGGGTGGTGCTCGTCCCACGGCTCGCAGACTGGGAGTTCCCTTCGCCGGTCGTCCAGCGTGCGCTCGCCGCGGGGATTAAATCGAGCTGCAACGCGCCGCTCGTCTCCCGCGACCGGCCGCTCGGGGCCGTCGCCGTCGCCAGCCGCCGCGAGGACGCCTTCAGCGAGGCCGACGCCGCGCTGCTGGGCCACATCGCCAGCCAGTTCGCCATCGCGGTCGAGAACGCCTTGCAGTACGGCGAGATCGAGGGGCTGAAGAACAAGCTCGCCAGTGAGAAGCTCTACCTCGAAGAGGAGATTAAGGCCGAGTACAACTTCGGCGAGATCGTCGGGCAGAGCCGCGCGCTCAAAGCCGTCCTCGATCAGTTGAGGACGGTGGCGCCGACCAACTCGGTCGTCCTCATCTGCGGCGAGACCGGCACGGGCAAAGAGTTGATCGCGCGCGCCATCCACGACCTCAGCAGCCGGCGCGAGCGCACGATGGTCAAGGTCAACTGCGCGGCCATCCCGACGGGGCTGCTTGAAAGCGAGTTCTTCGGCCACGAGAAGGGGGCGTTCACCGGCGCGGTGACGCAGCGCGCCGGCCGCTTCGAGCTGGCGAACAAGGGGACGCTCTTCCTCGACGAGGTCGGCGAGATTCCTTTGGAGCTCCAGCCGAAGCTCCTGCGCGTCCTTCAGGAGCAGGAGTTCGAGCGCCTCGGCGGCTCGCGGACGATAAAGGTTGACGTGCGGCTCATCGCCGCCACCAACTGCAACCTGCGCGAGATGGTGGCCGAGAAGAAGTTCCGCAGCGACCTCTTCTACCGCCTGAACGTCTTCCCGATCTTCCTGCCGCCGCTGCGCGAGCGCGCGGGCGACATCCCGCTCCTCGCGGGCTACTTCGCGCAGAAGCACTCGCGCCGGATGAACAAGCGCGTGGACGCCATCCCGTCCGAGACGGTCGAGGCGCTGTGCCGCTATCACTGGCCGGGGAACGTCCGCGAGCTGGAGAACTTCATCGAGCGCGCCTGCATCCTCACGCGCGGCCAAGAGCTCCAGGCCCCCCTCGCAGAGCTGGAAGCCCCCGGCGCGCCGGGTGAAGACGGGCGACACGCCCCGCCCGCGGCGCCCGCCGGGCTGCTCACGCTCGCCGACGCCGAGCGAGCACACATCGAGGAAGTCCTGCGCCACACGAAGGGCGTGGTCGGCGGCCGAGGCGGCGCCGCCGAAATACTCGACCTGCCCATCTCGACCCTGCGCGGGCGAATGAAAAAACTCGGCCTGATGTAACCCCGGGAGCGCGGGCATCCCTGCCCGCCAAAGCGTGCTCAAGCACGCTTAGCAAAGAAGCTCCACCACTCAACATTGAGTGGCGGAGCTTCTTCACATTCGCGCTGCGCGCTCATGGCGGGCAGAGGGATGCCCGCGCTCCCGGCTTCCAATGCGGCATCCCGCATCCGATGCGGCATGCCGCATCCGACTCTGCGTGTCGGCACCCCCGCCCTTTCTAAATCCTCAGCCCCCTGACACTCCTTTTCACTAAAACCTTCAACGGTTTACGCACCACCGACGGCGCGCGTCGCCGTCGCGGCCCGGTGCTTGCACTTGAGGAGGCGGCGGCGTCAAGGGGGAGGAAGAGGAAAAGGAAAGATGACGACACGCATAACACAACTCGAAGGTCGCGTCGCCGGCGGGCGTGCGCTGCTCCGCGTCGAAGGCACGCTCGGCCGCGCGGAAGCGGAACTGTTGGAGCAGGTTTGTGCCGACCTGAAGGCGCAGACCGGGGCGGGCGTCACGGTTGACCTGACCGACATCAGCTTTCTCGACAGCGAGAGCGCGTCGGTGCTCGCGCGCCTGCGGCGCGAGCAGGAGGTTGACCTCGAAGGTGTCCACTTCTACATCCAGCAGGTCATCGAGATCGCGGAGCGTGCGCACCGGTAACTGGCGCTGGGCACGGTTGAAAGAAGGGAACAGGTGAAACATGCAACGATGGATGAACGACATTCTCAAAAACGCACGCGCCGCCGCCTTCGTCGTTGCCGCCTGCGCGCTTCAGGCGGCCGGCGCGCACGCGCGGCAGGACGACGCGGCGCGGACGCCGCCGGCCGCGCCCGCGGCGCAGACGCGCACGGCGCAGACGCGCACGGCGCAGACGCCCGCGCAGCCGGCGAACCCTTTGCCGGCCGACCCGCCCGCGGTCGCGCCGAACTACGAAGCGCCGCCGCGTGAGCTGCCCTCAATCGAGAGGGTCGGCGTGGAGTCGGGCGAGGCGCTGGCGCTGTCGCTCGACGAGGCCATCCGCCTCGCGCTCGAAAACAACAACGACATCGAGGCCACGCGCATTGAGGTCACCGTCGCCGAGCACCAGTTGACGGCCGCGCGCGGCGCCTACGACCCGCGGCTCACCTCCGAGACCTACTTCGAGCGCAGCGAGACGCCCGTGGCCTCGTTCCTCGCGGGCGGGCGCGGCGGGGCTCTCAAGACGACGGACGTGGGGGGCCGCGTAGGCTTCGATGGACTCTCGCCGCGCGCGGGCGGCTCCTACAAGTTCGAGTTCACGTCGCGCAGGCTCTCGTCGAACAACATCTTCAACGACATCAACCCGGCAATCTCGAACGGCTTCTCATTCAGCTACACGCAGCCGCTCCTGCGCGGCCGCAAGACCGACGACACGCGCCGCCGGGTCGAGATCGCGAAGAAGAATCTTTCGTTGACGGACGCGCAGTTCCGCCGTCGCGCGACCGAGGTCATCACTAACGTCGAGCAGGCTTACTGGGAGCTGGCCTACGCGCTCCGCAACCTGCAAATCCAGATCGACGCCGTCCGCCAGGCGCGCGCGCAGGCCGAGTCAGACCGCCGCCAGGTCGAGAAGGGCGTCATCGCCCCGGTTGACCTGTTGGAGTCGGAGACGCAGGTCAAGAACTTCGAGCAGGGCGTCTACGCGGCGCAGGAGACGGTGGCGCGCGCCGAAAACGGTTTGAAGAAGATGCTGGCCCCCGACCGCCGCGCCGGCCTCTGGTCGAAGGCGTTGCTGCCGGTGACGCACGTCAGCGTCGAAGCGCCGCGCGTCGCGCTCGAAGAGGCCGTCCGTGCGGCGCTCGGCAACCGGCTCGAACTGTCGGAGCTTGAGACGAGCGCGGAGATTAACCAGATCGACCAGCGCTTCTACCGCGACCAGACGCGCCCGCAGGTTGACCTGACCGCCAGCTACAGCAGCAACGCGCTCGCGGGCAGCCTCCGCGACGAAGTGAACCCGCTCGTCTCGGGTCTGGTCTCGCTCCAGCACCGCGTCAACCAGCTCTCGACGCTCTCGGGTCTGCCGGCGCTGCCCGTCACGTCGTTCGACACGAACGGCAGTATCGTCGGCGGCTACGGGCAGTCGCTGAAAAACCTCTTCGCGCAGGACAACCCGACGGTGAGGGTGGGCGTGCGCATCTCGCTCCCCTTACGCAACCGCACGGCGAAGGCGAACTTCGGGCGCTCGGTCGCCGAGGGCCGCCGCGTCCGGAACGAGCGCGCGAAGGCCGAGCAGACCATCGAGGCCGAGGTGCGCGACACTTTGCAGGCGCTGCGCTCGTCCGAGGCGCGACTGGCCGCCGCCGCCTCCGCGCGCTCGACCGCCGAGCAGCAGTACCAGAGCGAGCGGCGCAAGTTCCAGTCGGGCATGTCAACGGCCTACATGGTCTCGCAGCGGCAGATCGACCTGATAGCGGCGCGCGGCCGCGAGCTACAGGCGCAGACCGACCTCAACAAGTCGGTCGCGGATTTCCGCCGCGCGACCGGCAGCACGCTCCAGACGCACAACGTGGCCCTGCGGCCGGGCGACCCGTCGCGCAGGTTCGAGCAGACACACAACCCGGCGGTGCCGAACACGGGCGAAACCGCATCCGGCTTCGAGAAGGAGTGAATATGTCTACCGCAACTTACACGGAAGCAGGCTCGAAAGTGACAGGCGCGGGCGCACCGTCTCGCGCAAAGGCGAAAAAGATCGTCCGCGCCGCCGTCGTGCTAACCGTCATCGCGCTGGCGGGGTTCATGGGCTGGCGCCACGTCTTCAGCGGCCCGGCCGTCCCGCCGAACGTCATCCAGGTCAGCGGGCGCATCGAGGGCGACGACGCCGTCGTCGCGTCGAAGACCTCGGGGCGCATCCGCGAAATCACGGTGGGCGAGGGCGACGAGGTGAAGGCCGGGCAGGTCATCGCCGTCCTCGACGACGAGCAGGTGCGCGCGAGGGAAGAGCAGGCCGGCAGCACCGTCAGGCAGGCCGAGGCTCGCGTGCGCTGGGCGCAGCAGCAGATTTCAGTCCTCGAAGCGGAACTGGAGCAGAGCAGGCTCGCGACGGACCAGGCGCGGCTCGACTCGGAGGGCAAGGTCAGGCAGGCCGAGGCGCAGGTCGCGCAGGCCGAGGCGCAGCTCGCGCAGGCCGAGTCCGAATACAACAAGGCGCGGGCGGACGAGGAGCGTTACACGGCGCTCGCCGCGAGCGGCGACATCCCCGAGCAGAAGGGCAGCCACGCGCGCTCGACCGCAGAGGCGCTGGGGGCGGCAGTCCGCGCTTCGCGCAAGCAGGTGGACGTGGCGCGCGCGGCGCTCACTTCGGCCCGGGCCACGCTCGCCAACCCGGCGATACGCGGCAGCGAGGGCGCGCGCGTACGCCAGCAGATCGCGCAGGCGCAGTCCGACATCGCCGCCGCCCAGGCCGAGATGAGTCGCGCGCAGGCGCAGTTGAATGAAGCGCAGGCGAACCGTCAGGACTTACAGATCGTCGCGCCGATGGATGGCACGGTCGCCACGCGCTCGGCGGAGCCGGGCGAGGTCGTCGCGCCGGGGACGCCGGTCCTGACGCTGGTCAATTTGTCGTCGGTCTACCTGCGCGGCTTCGTCCCCGAGGGCGAGATCGGCCGCGTGAAGACGGGGCAGAGGGCCGAGGTCTTCCTCGACTCGGCACCCGAACAGCCCATCGAGGCCGTCGTCTCGCGCATTGACCCGGAGGCGTCCTTCACGCCCGAGAACACCTACTTCCGCGACGACCGCGTGAAGCAGGTGGTCGGCGTCAAGCTCACGCTCCGCGGCGCCGTCGGGTACGCCAAGCCCGGGATGCCGGCCGACGGCAAGGTCTTCGTCGGGTCGAATGAGGTGGCTGCCAGTCAGAACCACCCGCGGTAGCGGGTGGGCCGTGGGACACGGCACGGTCGGTTAGCGAAAACCCACCCGCTACCGCGGGTGGTTCTGACCTGATTTTCTGGAAGGAGCGAAACGATGACAGGCGCGTTGGAAGAACTGAACGAGGTCGAGTCGTTCGACCTCGAAGAGCTCGCGTTCAACGAGTCGGAGGCGTCGAAGACGGACGAGCCGCGGGTCGCCATCAGCGTGCGCGACCTGCGCAAGTCCTACGGCGCGCTCGAAGCGGTCAAGGGCGTCGGCCTTGAGATTGAGGCGGGCGAAATCTTCGGCCTCATCGGGCCGGACGGCGCGGGCAAGACCTCCGTCTTCCAGATACTCGGCGGCGTGATGGCGCAGACCGCGGGCGCGGCCGAGATGTACGGCGTGAGCGCACGCGACGCGCGCCCCTTCGTCGGCTACCTGACGCAGACGTTCAGCCTCTACCAGGACATGACGGTGAAGGAGAACCTGCACTACATCGGCGAGCTGCGCCGCCTCGGACGCGCACAGATCGAGGAGCGCGGGATGCACTACCTGCGCATGTTCGACATGGCGCGCTTCACCGACCGGCTCGCCGGGAGTTTGTCGGGCGGCATGAAGCAGAAGCTGGCGCTGGCGTGCGCGCTCATCGCCGAGCCGAGGATTCTGCTGCTCGACGAGCCGACGACGGGCGTGGACCCCGTCTCGCGCCGCGAGTTCTGGGACACGCTCGTCCACCTCTCGGGGCAGGGGATGACGATTGTCGTCGCCACGCCGTACCTGGACGAGGCCGAGCGCTGCACGCGCGTCGCGCTGATGTTCGACGGGCAGATTCACCAGACTGGGACGCCGGCCGAGATACGCCGCGGCCTCGGACTCGAACGTCTCGAAGTCCACGCCTCTGACCTCGGTCGCGCCGAGGAAGTACTGGCGTCAACGGAAGGCATCGACGACGTGCAGCGGTTCGGAGATCGGCTCGACCTGATGGTCGAAGACCCCGCGCGCGGCGAAGAGTTGACGCGCGCGGCGCTCAGCACGGCGGGGCTTGAGACGCGTAATGTGCGCCACACCTCGCCGACGCTGGAGAACGCCTTCGTCAGCATCCTGCGCGCGAGCGCAGGCTCGGTGGCGACGCCGGCCTTCCCGCGCCGTCGCCAGTTCCGCGAGCGCCCGGAGGGAGCCATCGCCATCGGGGCGCGCTCGCTGCACAAACGTTTCGGCACGTTCCACGCCGTCAAGGACGTGAACATCGAGGTCAAGTACGGCGAGATTTACGGTCTGCTCGGCGCGAACGGGGCGGGGAAGACGACGACCATCAAGATTCTGTGCGGGCTGCTCTCGCCCACGAGCGGCGAGATGGAGTTGGCCGGCGAGCGGGGCAGTCTGCGTTCGAGCTTCGTGCGGCAGCGGCTCGGCTACATGTCGCAGAAGTTCTCGCTCTACGACGACCTGACGATTGAGGAGAACCTCGACTTCTTCGCGGGCGTCTACGGCGTCCCGCGCGAGGAGCGCGAGGAGAAGAAACGCTGGGTGCTGGCCGTCTCCGGCCTCGAAGGCCGCGGGCACATGCTGACGGCTTCATTGCCCGGCGGCTGGAAGCAGCGCGTGGCCTTCGGCGCGGCCGTGATGCACGAGCCTTCGGTGCTCTTCCTCGACGAGCCGACCTCGGGCGTTGACCCGCTCGCGCGCCGCGCCTTCTGGAAGATGATTAACTCGTTCGCCGACCGCGGCGTCGCCGTGCTGGTCACGACGCACTACCTCGAAGAGGCCGAGCAGTGCAACCGCCTCGGCTTCATGGTCGCGGGCGAGCTGGTCGCGCAGGGCACGCCGACGGGCATCAAGGCCGAGCAGGGCGGGCACCTGCTCGAACTTGTCACCGACCGGCCGCAGTCGGCCGCCGACCTGCTCAAAGAGACTTTGGAGCGCTGGCGGGTTTCGCTCTTCGGCGACCGCCTCCACGTCATCGTGGACGAGGAGCCGGACGCGGGCGTCCGCAACATCACCGCGCGGCTCGGCAGCCGCGGGATTCGCGTGCTCGACGCGCACGAAGAGCCCTACTCGCTCGAAGATGTTTTCATCGCCGTCGTGGAAAAGGCGAAAGGACGTGAACCGTGAACCGTCAACCGTGACAAGAGGAGAACTGATTCTCACTTGTCACGGTTTGCGGTTCACGGTTCACGCGAACGGAGTGAGCACATGAAAAGAATCATCGCACAGACACGCAAGGAGTTGACGCAGACGTTCCGCGACCGTCTGACGCTGGCGCTGGCGCTCATCCTGCCGCTGGCGCAGATGTGGCTCATCGGCGAGGCCATCTCGCTGTCGGTCACAGACCTGCGGGTCGTCGTCAGCGACATGGATCAGACGCCGCGCTCGCGCCAGTACGCGGAGGTGCTGCGCGGGTCGCTCACCTTCCAGGTCGTGTCCCTGCCCGCGGACGAGCAGCCCGAGCGCGCGCTCGACGACGGGCGCGCGCACGCCGCCGTCATCATCCCCGAGGGCTTCGAGCGCGACCTGCGGCGCGGGACGGGCGCGCAGGTGCAGTGGCTCCTGGACGGCGCGGACGCCAACACGGCCACCAACATGCGCAACCACGCGAACACCATCACGCAGGCATACAACGCGCGGTTGTCGGACGGCGGCGCGCGGCCGGCGGTCGTCGCGCGACAGCGCTTCTGGTTCAACCCCGGCAACGACGAAGACCAGTTCATCGGCCCGGGCATCTTCGCCGTCGGGCTCGCGCTCTTCCCGCCGCTGCTCGCCGCGCTGGCCGTCTCGCGCGAGGGCGAGCAGAAGACGATCCTGCAAGTCTACGTGTCGAGCATCTCGGCGCACGAGTACCTGTTGGGGAAGATTCTGGCCTTCTTAATCATCGCCGCCGCGGAGTGGGTGCTGACGCTCGCGCTCGCCGTCCTGCTCTTCGGGCTGTGGTTCAAGGGCGACCCGACGCCGTTCGTCGTCAGCTCGTTCCTGTTCCTGTTTTGCAGCGTCGCCTTCGGCGCGATGGTCGGCGCGCGCATACCCGACCGCGCGGCGGCCATCCAGGCGATTCAGAACACGTGCTTTCTGCTCTCGTACCTTCTGTCGGGCTTCATCTTCCCGGTCTCGAACATCCCCGAGAGCGTGCGGTGGGTGTCGTACCTGATCCCGGCGCGCTACTACATCGAGGTGGCGCGCGACGCCTTCGTGCGCGGCGGCGGCTGGCCGGCCGTCTGGTACGTGCCCGTCGCGCTCGGGCTGCTGAGTACGGTCTACTTTGTGTCGGCGTGGGCGCGGATGCGGCACATGCAGGTGGAGGCTTAAGATGAGACTGCTCAGGCTGCTCACGGACAACCGCTTCTGGCCGCTCTTCATGAAGGAGCTGCGGCAGATCAAGCGCAACCGCAAGCTCGTGGTGATGCTGATTATGCCGCCGACGGTCAACCTCGTGCTGCTCGGCTTCGCGATGAACTCCGAGGTCAAGAACGTCAAGCTCGGCGTGGTGGACTACAGCCGCACGGCCGAGAGCCGCGAGCTGGTCTCGGCGTTCGTCGAGAGCGGCTCGTTCCAGATCGCCGAAACGTTCGGGTCGGCCGAGGCGCTCGGCGGGGCTTTGAGCGCGGGCCGTCTCGACGCCGGGGTGGTCGTGCCGCAGGACTACGCGCGTCTGCGCGCGCGGGGGCAGACGGCCGAGGTGCAGATACTCGTAGACGGCGTGGACTCGAACCGCGCCGGGATAGCCGCCGGCTACGCCGCGCGCGTCGTGGCGGCGCTCAACGAGAGGGCGGGCTCCGCGAGCGTCGCGGCGCGCACAGCGGACGTGAGGAGCGGCGGGGGGGTGGAGCCGCGCGTGGCCGTGCTCTACAACCCGGGTCTCCGCACGTCGTGGTTCATCGTGACGGGGACGATAGGGCTGCTGATGGTCATGATCGGGTCGCTGGTCGCCTCGGCCTCGATGGTCAACGAGAAGGAGAGCGGCACCATCGAGCAGTTGTTGATGACGCCCGCGAACAGCACCGAGATCATCACGGCGAAGGTCGCTCCGATCATGCTGCTGCTCTCCGGCGACATTCTGCTCGCGGTCGGCGTCGTCCGCCTCGTCTTCGACGTGCCCGTGCGCGGGAGCCTCCTGCTCCTCTTCTTCGCGGGGATGCTGTGTGTACTGGCGGGCATCGGCATCGGGACATTCATCGCGACCTTCACGCGCTCGCAGACGCAGGCGCAGTTGATGGGCTTCTTCGTCAACCCGCCGCTCTCGATGCTGGCGGGCGCGACGACGCCCCTCGAAGGGATGCCGGTCTGGATGCAGCACGTCTCCTACGTCAACCCCGTGCGCCACTTCTCGACCATCGCGCGCGGCGTGCTGCTCAAAGGGGTCGGGCTCGAAATCCTCTACCCGAACCTGCTGGCGCTCACCGCCTTCACGCTCGTCATCGTCGGCGCGAGCGTGTGGCGGTTCAGGAAACAGCTCAGTTGAGCACGCACGTGTGGGGATTGTGGCGGGGTGCAGTAGAGTGCGACCGCCGCGGGTCAGGTCAGAACCGCCCGCGGTAGCGGGTGGGTGCGTCTGGAACAGACCGCCCTCAAGGCGTAAGGCTGACTTGCCCGCTACCGCGGGCGGTGCTGACCGCTCTGGCCTCACGCACGTATGAACGCCGCTGTAATTCCCGCCGAGCCTTCATCCGAGCACGAAGAGGAGCAGGGCGCTGACCGCGAGGACGAGCGCGATTAGCGCCAGCCAGAAGACGGTCGTGAGGCGCTTGTCGTTCGCGGGCGGTGTCGGGGTCGGCGGCTTGACCGGCTCAGTCGCGGAGAGGAGCGTGTGACGCGGCACGGCGATGACCTGATCCTTGACGGTGACGACGACGGCCGTCGCGGCGATCTGCGCAGGGTCGAGCTGAACGTCAACGGCGTACGTGCCGTTGTTGAGGTCTTGCAACTGGCCGATGACCTGCGCGTTCGTCGCATTGACCTTGACGAGGCCGCCGTAGCCCGGCCCGAGCAGGTTGCCCAGCCGGTCGGCGGGCGTGAAGCTCAACGTGAAACGGTTGCCCCCGCGCGCCAGCGGCGTCAGCACGAAGGTGCTGCACTGCGAGTCGAGTCTGGTGCGCACGACCTTCGTGAACGAGAGGTAGCGCGTGGCGAAGCCGCCGCCGGGCGTGTCGCCTTCGACGGTGACGGTGAAGTGGTAGCAGCCCGGGGTCGTCGCGTAGTAGAGACGGTCGCCGTAGACGCCGAGGCCGGCGGAGCGCTTCTCGCGCAGCGTGAAGGATTTGACGCCGCGCGGCAGAAGGCTGGTGCCGCCGCGCTTCAGCAGCGCGTTCATCCTGGCCCGCGTGCCGGTCACGGGGTCGCCCTGGACGGGAGGGAGTGGCGCGTAATCAACGTCGTTCGCCATCACGTTGCCGTAGGAGTAGAGCGGCAGGTCTGTGCTGACCTTCACGCGCATCCCAGAGACGGGGCGGCCGCGTTCGCTGACGCGCGCGGAGAACTCGACGGGCTCGCCCGTGTAGAGAAACTCCTCCGTCGTGGCCGCTTCGATGTCGAGCCTGGAGAGGAGAAATGCGCGCACCGCGCCGCCCGAGTCGAGCCCCACGCCGTATGCGTACCACGCACCTTCGCGCCTGCCCGCGAGCGGCAGGGGGATGGTGAAAAAGACATAGCGCGCCTCGCGCCTGTACCTCACGCCGCCGAAGGAATGGAAGTTCGAGGAGCTGACCAGGAGCCCGCCGGGGCCGACGACGACGAGGTCTGCGTTGCCGCCGCCATCACCCTCCCACGTGAGCACGACGTTCAGACGCGTGTCGGAAGAGACGACGTTGATTCTCCTGCCGCGCGAGAGAGGCGCGTCCGCAGGGAGACCGAGACCTCCGCGCACCAGCGCTGCGTTCGTCGTCGCGGCGGCCGTGACCGCGGCGTCCGCAGTGTCCGTGTCGGAGGCGTCCGCGTCGGCGTCGGAATCGCCGCCGCCGTCCATGTCCGCGCAGAGGTTGTCGGCGAGGATTTGGAGGTAGAACTCTTCGAGCCATGACGGGTCGCCCGTCATGCGGTAGTCGCCGCCCGTGAGCACGGAGAGGTCTTCCAGCTTCTCGGGCTCGATGCCGTAGTCCTCGCCCAGCCCGATGGCGTAGACCGCGACGTTGCTGGCGACGAGCGTGTCGTCCACCCCGTCAATCAACGGCGCGGTGTTCTCGATGCCGTCGGTCAACAGGACGATGACCTCTCGCGCCGCGGCCACGGAATCGCCGTCGAATTCGTCCACGGCTTTCTGGAGGCCGTCGCCGATGGATGTCATGCTCGTGGGCGACAGCGCGCCGACGGCCGCACGCACGTCGTCGGCGTGCGCCGGGGTCAGTTGCGCGAGCGCGGAGTTTGTGAGGACGGCGGCCGTCGTGCTGAAGCCGACCGCGCCGAGGCCGGGCACGCCGTTGGCCTCCGCCATGTCCACGAAGAGCGCCGCCGCGTCAATCGCCGCCGCCATCTTGCCCTGAGCAGACATGCTGCCCGAGTGGTCGATGACGAGCATCACCGACGGGACGCAACTGTTGACGGAGACCGTCAGGTCGTAGCTGCCCCCGATCTCGTACGCACCCAGGACGACGACGACACGGTCGAGTCGCGCGGCGCCGGGGTCTGTGATGTCGGTCAGGAGGTCGAGCGAGTAGGCGCCGCCGCTGCCGTCGTGGACGGCGCCGACGCCGTCCCTGATCTCGACGACGCGGGAGAAGGCGCCGGTGAAGCCCGCGTCCGCCGAGACCGAGACGTTCACGGACTGGATGCTGGGGTCGAGGTCGAAGACGTAGTACTGCAACCCCCACGCGGCCGAGACGCCGGAGTCCGTGTAGTCCGGCGAGAGGCCGTCGAGCGACTGCACGTCGAGCGGCGTGATGGAGGCGTAGACCTGCCCGCCGGGGACGCGCGGCTCCTCATCCTCAAGGAAGTCGTACTCGGCGTCCGGGTACGGCGAGCCGAGGTCTTTGAGGTAGAGGGCGACGGCGAAGTTGGCGAAGAGTTGATAGACGGAGGAGGCCGGGTCGAGCGTCTGGACGGTGGCGTCGAGGGCCGCGACGCCGTCGGCCGCCGCGGCGGCGCCGACGAGGTTCTGCCAGAGCAGGATGAGCGCGTCCACGCCGCGCTGCGGCTCGGTCGGCGTCAAACCCTTCTGCTCGGAGAGGTACTTCCAGAGGATGACCGTCTCGTAACGCAGCGAGACGGAGAGCAGCGAGTCTGACGGGTCGTCGAGGTAGTCGAACGTCTCAAGGTTGTAGCGGTTGTAGGCGTCGTTGACGATGTCTTCCGCCCAGCGCGCCGTGCCCTCCTTGTATATCCTGAGAAAGTCGGCGATGAGCGGGTTGTAGGTGTACTGCACCTGATGGAACAGCTCGTGGCCCGGCGTCACGCCCAGCCCGTTGCCCGCAGCGTTGTAGCCGCCGGCCAGACCCGCCGTGCTGCCCAGGCTGTTCTCGATGCCGATGGGCGCGCCGGGGCCGGTGCCGCTCCCGCCGGCGCGGACGGTCACGTCGAGTTTGGCGATGCCGCCCATGCCGTCCGAGGTCGGGTCGTTGAACCCGTAGGCCACGAACTGTTGGAGGTAGTATTCGAGCCAGATGCCGAGCATCTTGACGAAGTCGGGCGCGCCCTCGCCCGCGACGGTCGTGCCGATGAGCGTGCCGTCCGCGAGCGTGACGTTGAAGGCCGTGTCGGACGCCGAGTCTTGAACCTGATCGGAGGCGCCCGCGTCAACGGTGTAGTCGATGAGGAAGTGGTCTGTCTCGTACTGGACGCGCACGCCGTCGCCGTCGAGGATGTCGTCGAAATTCTCTTCGGCGTCCGCGTCCGCATCCGCGTCGGCGTCGGCGTCAGTGTCTGCTGCGGGGGCTGGTTTCGCTTCGAGGTGTTTGCGCGCCACGGCGAGCATCTCGTAGATTTCGGTCGTGCAGTCCTTCAGCTCGCTGTAACGGAGCAGAGGGCCGATGACCTTCTCGGCGAGCCGCTTCTCGGCCTCGTTGGCTTTGAGGCGGAGGAGTTTGGCGACGGCGATGGCCTCCGCGCGCGTCCAACTCTCGGGCGGCTTCACGTCGCGGGGGTCGGGGCGCTCGGGGCGGCAGCAGTCGCACCGCGACCTCTCCTTGAGCGTGCGGGGCCGGGTCTTTCTATTCATGGGAGAGTCCTTTCTGACGTGAGAGTGATGGTAGCGGCGACTCCGCCGGGGCGGGATGAGTTCCTGCGTGTACTCTTGCCGCGGCCGTGTGAATTCGGCGCCCGAGGGAGGTACGAACTACGCACTTATTCGGGCCGGAGAGGGTTGACGTGAGTCTAACGACAGTTCGTCTCAGGTCAGCCGAGAGCGAGGGGACAAGGATGAGCGGAGCACCTATATCCCTTTCGGCCGCGGGTGTCAATCAAATTCCTCGACCCCGAAACGGCGTCTACGTTGACGAATTTAATATCAAATTCGGGACGTGAATAATCAACTTTTTGAGACCCTCCCTGACTCCGCGTTAACGCCTGTTCAGTTACAATCGTCGTCAAACAGTTCTTCCAGAAAGAGCGGCCCGAGGTCACCAACCTTATGCGAGGCTTTCCCGTTCGGACGTTAAGTTTAACGCTGTCCGCACTCCTGTTCCTCTGCGCCCCGACGACTCAATCCGCACAGAAGTCCGCGGCGACCGCGCGAACTGCGGCGCCGGAGGTGAGGCTCCCGCGGAGCGTGGTGCGACTGGAGAACGGGCTGACGCTGCTCTTGCAGCCGGACGCGTCGCTGCCCGTGGTCGGCGTCGAGGTCTGGGTGAGAGGCGGCTCGCGCGAGGAGGCGGCGGGGCAGTTCGGCGTAGCGCACCTGTTCGAGCATCATCTGCCATCGTCCGGCAGGTTCTTCCGCAACCCGGAGAACCGCGCCCTCTTCACGCGCACCTCGCGCAACGGCAACGCGGGCACCGAGCCCGACTTCGTGCGCTTCTACAGCGAGGCGGCGCCCGAAGGGCTCGAAGCCGTCCTCGGCGCGATGGCCGACCGGCTTGAGTCAGACCCGAAGGGCTTCACGCCGGAACGGCTCAAGCGCGACCAGGACATCGTCGTCAACGAGCTGCGCCGCTCGGCAAACACCGAGTGGGACATCGACGTGCGCGCACTCCTCCAACGCGGCACGTTCGGCCCGGAACACCCTTACGGGCACGCGGGCAGCGGCTCGGAGTCGGAGGTGCGCGCCGCCACCGTCGAGCTGATGCAGGATTGGCACCGACGCTTCGCAGGTGCCTCGAACGCGCTCGTGCTTGTCTCCGGCAACTTCGACCCGGCGGCCGCCGAGGCGATGGTGCGCAGGCACTTCGGCTCGATCCGACCCGGCGAGACGGCCGCGCGGGCGACCGAGTGGGTGCCGCGCGCGCGCCCGCTCCGCGAGGTGATCGAGAAGGATGTCAGGCAGGGCAATGTCTACCTGCGCTGGCCCGTCCCGGCGTGGGGCACGCCCGCGGGCGACTACCTGAGCCTGCTCGCCTCCGTGCTCGCGCAGCGCGTCAACCGCCGCGCGACGGAGCCGTCAGCACGGTTGAGCGCGGCGCGCGCGGAGGTCGAGCTGTGGGAGCTGGCGGGCGCCTTCACGCTCAAGGGTAGTTCTGAAGACGCGAACGCGGCGGGGGTGGTAGAGAGTCTGTTGCGTTCGGAGCTCGAAGGGCTCTTACGCGAGGGGCCGACGCCCGCGGAGCTGGCGATGGCCAGGGCGCAGTCGCAGTCTGAGTTCGTGCGCCGGCTCCAACAGCCGGCCTGGCGCGGAGGCCGCACGGACGTGCTGGGCCTGGGGCTGCTGTTCCGCGGCGACCCCGACCACTACCGCACGCGCCTCGCGCGCATGTCAGAAGCCACGCCCGAGTCGGTCGCGCGCGAGGCGCGGCGTTGGCTTGCCGAGCCCGCTTACGTGCTCCACGTACTTCCGCGGCCGGCGCGCAAAGCGGCCGCGGCCGCCGACCGCGGCGCCACGGTGAAGGCACCCGAGCCGCGGCCCGCGGCCTTTCCAGACGTACAGGAGTGGACGCCCACGAACGGCATGCGCATCCTCCTGGCCGAGCGTCCCCAACTGCCACTTGTCCAACTGACGCTCGCGTTCGACGCCGGCGCGGCGACGGACGACGCGGCTCACGCCGGACGCGCGCGCGTCGCCCTCAACGCGCTCGAGCGCCAGTCGGTCGCGCCGAACGGGGCGACGCTCAAAGACGCGCTCGAAACGCTCGGCGCGAGGCTCGACACACAACTTGACGAAGACTTCGCAGTGGTCTCGATCTCCGTGTTGAGTGACCGCGTCGAAGAGGCCGTGCGTCTCGTCGGTGCGGCGCTGGCGCGAGACTTAACCGAGCCCGTCCTACGTGGGGCGAGGCAGGAGGCGTTGAGAGATTTGGAAGCGGCGCTCAAAGACCCTTTGCGTCTGCGCGTGCGCGCACTGGCCTGCGCGCTCGACGCGGGCGCGGCGTGTATGCCGGGCGCGCTCGACGGGCTGGGCACGCGCGCCGGGTTGGAGCGGCTGACGCCCGAAACCGTGGGGCGCTTCTACGCCGAACGTTACCGGCCCTCGAACGCCGTGCTGTTGGCCTCCGGCGACTTGAGACGCGAGCGTTTGACGGCGCTCCTCGCACGCGCGTTCCCCGGGCGTGCGGCTCGCACACACGCCTCGGCACAGACCGCTCTCACGTCCAGGGAAGTGCGACCCGGCGGGTTCGTGTTGGTCGAACACCCCGGCTCGACACAGGCTTACCTGCTGCTCGCGCTGCCGCTGCCGGCCGAGGCGACGGCCGACCCTCTGCGTGCGGAGGTGCTGACGCGCGCGTTGCGCACGCGCCTCGCCGATAACCTGCGCGGCAGCAAGGGCTGGTCGTACGATGTCTACCCCTACGGCGTCGAGGCGCGCAGGCGCGGCGCCTTGATGACCTTCTTCATGCCCATCCAAATCGATAAGACCGCCGAGGCCGTCGCCGAGATTCGCGCCGAAGTGCAGAGGCTCAGGGACGAGACGGTGACGAAAGAGTTCATGGACGGCGTCAAGTCCGGGGCCGAGGGCGGGCTCGTCACGGGCGCGCTCACGTCGCTTCCGCAGTTGAACGCGCAGTTGCTGGAGATCACCCGCGGCAGACGGCCGGCCGGTTACTACGCCGGCGCGCTCGACGGCCTGCGCGCGTTGACGCCGGAGGATTTACGGAAGGCCGCGCAGGAGTTGCTCGACACGGAACGGCTGGTCTGGGTCATCGCGGGCGACCGCCCCGCCGTCGAGCGCGAGCTGCGTGAGGCGGGCATTGTCGGCGTCCGTGTCGCCGGCCCCTCGGACGTGCATTGAGGGCGGAGTGGTGAAGGGGTACGTCCCGGCCGAATGGGCGTTGATAAAGTTGTTCGTGTAGTGCGTCCACCGATGTGGATGAATGTGGCAAGGTTTCGGACTTCGACTTCCTACCAACCGACTTTCACCTCACCCGAACGGCCGGCGTCAAGAAAAACGTTGACAGGGACAAGGTTCGTCGCTATATATGGCGGAACCACATATGGACGTGACACGTATTCTTTACCGCGAGCTGAAGAAGGGGAGCACCGAGATGCTCATCATGGCGCTGGTCGAGGACAGGCCGCGCCACGGCTACGAAATCGCCAAGCTCATCGGCGAGCGCTCGGACGGCGTGCTCCAGTTCCACGTCGCCTCGCTCTACCCGCTGCTCTACCGCCTTGAGAAGCGCGGCATCATCAAGGGGCAGTGGGTCGAGAAGGCCGGGCAGCGCCGCCGCCGCTACTACAAGCTGACGGCCGAGGGGCGCAGAGTCCTCGCCGCCCAGCGCAACACCTGGCAGGAGTTCTTCGCCGCGCTCGACCGCGTGGCGCACATCACGCCCGAACCGGAAGATGGCTGACGTGGGGAAGTCACAATGGGTGCGTCTCGTCCGCGCGCGGCTCACGCCGCTCGGGCTGGACGCGCCGCGCGAGGCGGAGATCGTCGAGGAACTGGCCGAACACCTCGAAGCCGCCTACGAGGAATCGCTCGCGCTCGGCCGGACGGAGACGGAGGCGCGCGCGGACGCGCTCGCGCAGTTCCCCGACTGGCGGCTGCTCGAATGCGAGGTGAGCCGCGCGGAGCGCTCCGCGTTCGACAGCCTGCTCGCGCGCCCGGGGGTTGGTTCGGAGAAGGGAAGCGGAGGCGCCAACGTGCTTGAGCTAATCATCAAAGACCTGCGGTACGCGTTCCGGATGCTGCGGCGCAAGCCGGGATTTACGGCCGTCGCCGTGCTGACGCTCGCGCTGGGCATCGGCGGCAACACGGCGATCTTCTCGGTCGTCAACGCGGTGCTGTTGCGCGCGCTGCCGTACCCGGACGCGGGCAGGCTCGTCTCGGTCTACGAGTCTCTGCCGCAGGGGGGGACGGGCTCGGTCTCCGTGCCGAACCTGATGGACTGGCGCGCGCAGTCGGACGCGTTCACCGGGATAGCCGCGTACCAGTACGGCGACTTCAACCTGCGCGAGGAGCAGCAGCCGGTGCGCGCCATCGGCGCGACGGTCACGGCCAACTTCTTCGACGTGCTCGGCGCGACACCGCAGGCCGGGCGCGCGTTTTTGGAAGGGGAAGACACGGCGGGGCGCGAGCGCGTCGTCGTCTTGAGCGACAAACTCTGGCGGCGCAGTTACGGCGCAGACCCCGCCGTCGTCGGCAGCGACATCATGCTCGGCGGCGAGAAGTATCAGGTGGTCGGCGTGATGCCACCGTCCGTGCAGTTCCCCGCGGCGTCGGTCGAGCTGTGGGTGCCGCTGGTCTTCAGCGAGCGCCAGTTGGCCGCACGCGGGAGCCACGCCTTCCTCGTGCTCGCGCGTCTGAAGCCGAATGTGAGTTTCGAGCAGGCGCAGGAGCAGATGAGCACCATCGGGCGCGTGCTCGAACAACAGCACCCGGCGCAGCAGGAGGGGCGCGGCGTGACGCTCGCGCGCGTGGAAGAGGAGTTAGTGCAGGGCGTCCGCCCCGCGCTGCTGATGCTGCTCGGGGCGGTCGGCTTCGTGCTGCTCATCGCGTGCACGAACGTGGCGAACCTGCTGCTGGCGCGCGCCGCCGCGCGGCGCAAAGAGGTCGCCATCCGCTCGGCTCTCGGCGCGGGGCGCTGGCGGCTGGTGCGGCAGTTTTTGACGGAGAGCGTACTGCTGGCCATCCTCGGCGGCGCGGCCGGGCTGCTGGTGGCGCGTTGGACTTTGCTGGCGCTCTCGACTATCGCGTCCGGCTACCTCGCACGCACGGGCGAGGTCAGGCTCGACTGGAAGGTTCTCGCCTTCACGGCGGGGCTCTCCGTCCTGACGGGCGTCATCGCGGGGATCGCGCCGGCGCTCCACGTCTCGCGCGCGGACGTGCAGGAGACTTTGAAGGAGAGCGGCAACGCAGGTTCGAGCGCGCGGGGCACCTGGCTGCGCAGCGGGCTTGCGGTGGCGGAGGTCGCGGCGGCGCTCGTGCTGCTCGTCGGCGCGGGGCTGCTCGTCAAGAGCTTCCTGCGGATTCAACAGGTCGAGACGGGCGTGCGCCCCGAGGGCGTCCTCACGATGAGGGTGTCGCTGCCGGCGTCGCGTTACGACACGGCGCAGAAGACCGGGCTCTTCTACCGCGAAGTGCTCGGGCGCGTTTCGGCGCTGCCGGGCGTCGAGTCGGCGGGCGTCATCAACATGCTCCCCTTCCAGCAGTACGGCTACAACGGTGAGATACAGGTCGAGGGGCGCGAGCCTCTGCCGCCGGGCCGCGTGCCGCTGACCGAGTACAGGAGAACCAGCGCCGGGTACTTCAAGGCGCTCGGCATACCGTTGCAGGCGGGCCGGCTGTTCGAGCCCGCCGACGAAACTGATGACTCGCGCAACGTCGTCGTCAGCCGCGAGCTGGTACGCACCTTCTTCCCCGACGGCGACGCGCTCGGCAAACGCATACGAACCGGCGGCGACAACTTCTGGACTATCGTCGGCGTCGTCGGCGACGTGAAACAGTCGGGGCTGACGCAGCCGTCGCGCCCGGAGCTGTATTTCCCATACACGGTCGGCCGCGTTGACGGGATGACGCTCGTCGTGCGCGGCGGCTCCGACCCCACGAGCTTGACGGCCGCCGTGCGCAGTGAGGTGCAGGCCGTAGACCCGAACCAGCCCGTCTACAACGTGCGGACGATGGAGGAGGTCATCAAGCTCTCCATCACGAACCTGCGCCTGAACATGACGCTGCTGACGATCTTCGCGGGGCTGGCGACGCTGCTCGCCGTCGTCGGCATCTACAGCGTCATGTCCTACCTCGTCACACAGCACACGCGCGAGATCGGCATCCGCGTCGCGCTCGGCGCGCAGCCTGCGAGCATACTGAAACTGGTGTTGGGACAGGGTCTCTCGCTGACGCTGGTCGGCGTGGCCGTCGGCGCGCTCCTCTCGTTCGGGCTGACCCACCTGATGGGTAGTTTCCTGTACGAGGTCGGGGGGAATGACCCCATGACTTACGTCTCGGTATCGCTGCTCCTGACGGTCGTCGCGCTCGTCGCCTGCTACATCCCCGCGCGCCGCGCGACGAAGGTTGACCCGCTGGTCGCGCTCCGCTACGAGTGAGGGCAACCGGGTCAGTGCGGCCCGCGGTACTGACCTGTTTACCGCATGAGGGTCTTCCCGCGCATCAACTATCGGCGGCTGGGGGCGCGGGGCGGCATCCGCACGCACAGGTCGCGCGGGCATAGCGCCGGACGCGCGCGGCGAACGCCCCGGGCACTCCTGCTCGCCGTCCCTCCCATACTCCTCTTGGCGAGCGTGCTCGCCTACGCGTACGCCGGCCCCGGCGCTCTATTCATCCTGGCGGTTGCGGGTGCTTCGTTCGCCGCGGCGCAGTCCTTCGCGCTCCGCCGTCAGACGCGGGGGAGACCCCTGCAACTCTCATTGCAGGAGGGTGAAGACCGGCGCTTCCTCCTCGACCTCAGCGGCGGCGTGCGCGCGGCGACGAACGTCGTGCAGCTCTACGAACAGGTGGCCGGCAAGATCGCGCGCGAGTTCCGCGTGGACTGCGTCTCGCTCTTCATCAGGGACGAAGCGACCGGCGACTTCGTCTGCCGCGCGACCTACGGCGTACCTTTGAGACAGCCCGAGTCTTCCGCGCAGGCGGCGCGACTCGGCGGCGATGACTTCGTCGTCAGGCGACTCCGGCACCTCGCCTCGCCGCTCGCGGTTGACCCGGGGAGCTTCGACCTCTGGGTGTGCGCCGCGCCGACGCAGGCGAAGGCTTCGCGCGAGAGGGAGGCGGGAGTGCTGCGCCGCCTCGATGCGCGTCTGCTCGTGCAGGTCAACGCGCGCGAACGCCTGACGGGCGTGCTGGCGTTGGGGCCGCGCGCCCCGGGTCTCGCCTACACGGCCGAAGAAAAGCTTCTGCTCCTCACCGTCGCGGGGCAACTTGCGCTCGTCGTCGAGAACGCGCGATTGCTCGAAAGGATGGTCGAGGAGGAGCGTTTGCGACGCGAGCTGGCGATGGCGGCCGAGGTGCAGCAGCGTCTATTTCCCGAGAGCCCTCCGCTCTCCGACGCCATCGAACTCGCGGGCTACTGCCAGCCCGCGCGCAAGGTCGGCGGCGACTATTACGACTTCTTCGACTTCGGCGGCGGGCAGACGGGGCTCGTCGTCGCGGACGTGGCGGGCAAAGGGATTTCGGCCGCGCTCCTCATGTCCACACTCCAGGCGTCGCTTCGCGCCAGCGTCGCCGACGGCCACCCCGACGCCTCCCGCGACAACGAACTGTGCGAACTGGTCGCGACCTTAAACCGCCTGCTCTGCCACTCGACAGGCCCCGCCAGCTACGTCACCTTCTTCTACGCGCAGTTCGACGCGCGCGCGTCAGCGCTCGGTTACGTCAACGCCGGGCACAACCCTCCCTTGCTCGTGAGAAGCAGTGACGAGCCGTGCGCGAAGCTCGACCTCGGCGGGCCGGTGCTGGGCATCTTCGAGGGCTGCCGGTACGAGCAGGGCACCGTCACGTTGCAGTCCGGCGACGTGTTCGTCGGCTACACGGACGGCGTGGTCGAGGCCCTGAACGCGCGCGGCGAAGAGTTCGGCGAGCGGCGCCTGCGCGACAGCGTGGTGGCCTTCGCGCACATGCCCGCTGAGGGGATTTGCGCGCGCCTCGTCCGGCGCGTGGACGAATGGTGCGCCGACACGCCCCAGCACGACGACCTCACGCTGGTCGTCCTCAAGGTGAAGTGACACGCGTGTTTGTGGCGGGACGTATCCGCCGAGGGGCGGGTAAAACATCTGGGGCGAGACGTTCACGAACAGGTGTTAAATGTTCGAGAGGCGTGGCCGTGCGTGGCGTTGAAAATATCGGGGCGAGTGTTACTGACACGTGGGCGGAAACTGTGCTACTTGTGGCCGGTCGAGAATCGGCCCGTGGGCGACGGAGGCAACGTTACTGAAGGGACGGCTCAAGAGGTGGCTGGCGCTCCTACTGCTTTGGACGCTCTGCGGCGTGCTGCTGGAGGGTTCGGGATATTTGCCGGCCTTCATTTTGGGCCGCGCGCCCGCTCTGCCGTGGTGGAAATACTTTCAGTGGGGCATCACGCAGCTTTACATCTGGTGGGCGCTCACGCCTCTGGTCGCGCTGATGGTGCGGCGCTTCCCGCTGGAGCGCGAGCGCCCCGCGCCCGCGCTGCTCGCCTACGTCACCGCGGGCGTCGTCATCATCCCCGCGTGGTCTGCCGCCTTCGTCTTCCTCTACTGGGCCTTGGGCGGCCCGGGCGCGCCCGAGTCGGCCGCGGAGCTTCCGCTCATGTGGTGGGTCGAGCTGCTGCGGCGTCTGCCCGTCCTGCTGTTGACGTACCTCGTCATCGTCCTCAACCTCGTCGCGCTCGACTTCTACCGCAAGTACCGCGACCGCGAGTACCGCCTGGTGCAGGCGCAGTTGCAGACGCTCAAGGCGCAGCTTCAGCCGCATTTCCTCTTCAACACACTCCACTCGATCTCGACGCTGATGCACGAGGACGTGGAGGCGGCCGACCGGATGGTCGTCAGCCTCGGCGACCTTTTGCGCGCGACGCTGAGCGAGACGGGCGGGCAGGAGGTCACTTTAAAACGAGAGCTTGAAGTCCTCGACCTTTACCTCAACATCCAGCTCATACGCTTTCAGGATCGGCTCAAGGTGAACTCGGACGTTGACCCGCGCGCGCTCGACGCGTGCGTCCCGAATCTCGTCCTCCAGCCGCTCGTCGAGAACGCCATCAAGCACGGCATCACGCCTCACTCCTTGGACGGCGTGATAGACATCGGCGCGCGGCGCGAGGGTTCGTCGCTCGTGCTCACCGTGCGCGACGACGGGCCGGGATTACGGCAACCGGTGAGTATGACGAAGGAAGGCGTGGGGCTCGCCAACACGCGCGCGCGGCTCGAACACCTCTACGGCGCGGGGCAGAGTTTTACATACGGGAACGCACCCGGCGGCGGGTTCGAGGTCGAGTTGAAGATACCTTTCCGGCGTTCACCCGAGGAGTTAGGCGATGGAAAAGATTCGCGCGTTGATCGTTGACGACGAGGCGCTGGCGCGCCGTCGCCTGCGGCAGTTTTTGTCCGAGGTGCCGGACGTGGAGGTCATCGGCGAGTGCGAGGACGGGCGCCGGGCCGTGGCGCTCATCGAGTCGGCCGCGCCCGACCTCGTCTTCCTCGACGTGCAGATGCCGCGCCTCGACGGCTTCGGCGTTATCCGAGAGGTCGGGGCGGGCAGCGTCCCGGCCGTCGTCTTCGTCACGGCCTTCGACCAGTTCGCGCTGCAAGCCTTCGAGGCGCACGCGCTCGACTACCTGCTCAAGCCGTTCGGCCGCGAGCGCTTCATGCAGGCCGTCGGGCGCGCGCGGCGGCAGATCGGGGACGGCAACGTCCGTGCCCGGCTCGACGCTCTCATCGGCGAACTGTCCGAGCGCCCGCGCTACGCCACGCGGCTCGCGGTCAAGTCGCGCGGACGCACGGTCTTCCTGCCCGCCGACGAGATTGACTGGGTCGGCGCGGCCGACAACTATCTGGAGCTGCACGCCGGGCCGAACTCTTACGTCGTGCGCGAGACGATGAGCCAGCTTCAGTCGAAGCTCGACCCGCAGAAGTTCGTCCGCATACACCGCTCGACGCTGGTCAACGTCGCACGCGTCAAGGAGATGCACCCGATGTTTGCCGGCGACCAGGTCCTCGTCCTGCACGACGGCACGAAGTTGCAGGTCAGCCGCACCCACCGCAACAGGCTGATGTCGCTCTTGGACGAACTGTGAAGCCGCGCCGCGCCTCAACGGTTGGCAGCGGCAATCTCATCCAACAACCTGTCAAGCTCCGCCCGCGGCAGCCAACGCCCGCGCACCATCACGCCCGCGATGCGCGAGGCGTTCGCCACCGACTGCAAAGGGTTCGCGTCGAGCAAAACGAGGTCAGCGCGTTTGCCCGCCTCGACCGTCCCCACCTCAGCCGTCTTTCCCAGATACTCGGCCGCGTTCCGCGTCGCCGCCTGTAAGACCGCATAGGGCGTCAGCCCTGTTTCGGCCATCGCCCCCATCTCACGGTGTGTGCCGAATCCGGGAACGAGGAACAATTGAGGTGAGTCAGGCCCGACGAGCAGTTTCGCCCCCGCGTCATGCAGAGCCTTGACGGTGTGGTCTCTCAGCTCAAGATATCTTTTCCGCTCGGCAACGGGCACTTCACTAAGATTGATGCCGCCCTTCTGTCTGGCGAAGCCCTCGCGCATCTTCGCTGGGACGTAGCGCAGCTCGGGCCACTTCAGGAACTCCGAAGGGTCGTCGCCCGAGACGACGATCTTGAAGAGCGCGAGGGTCGGCGTGTTGTAGACGCCCGCGTCTCGCGTGGCGCGCGCGAGCTGCGGCAGACGGCGCTCGTCCACGTGTTCGAGCACGGGGCCGAGGACGACCTGCGAGGGCGTAGGCGGGACGGGCGCATTGTCGGGGACGAGCGCCTGTAGGTAGCCGTCGAGGTGTTCGATTGACGCCTGCCGCGCGGCGAGCGCGCGCGCGAGCCCGACGCTCGCCGTGGCGTGACCCGCGAAAGGGATGCCGGCCTTGCGCGCCGCCGCGACGATGGCTTCGTACACCTCGGGCTTCAACCCTTCGTGCACCTTGAGGAGGTCGTAGCCGGCCTGCTTCTGCGACGCCACGATGCGCTCGGCCACTACCGAAGAGTCGGCGTCCCTGCCCAGCAGCGGCGGGCCGGCCGTGACGATGGTCGGCCCGAGCAGTTTGCCTTGGGCCACGCGCTGGCGCAGCACGAGGTGCGCGGGCGCGCCGATCATGTTGCGGACGGTGGTGACGCCGTTGGCGAGGTAGAGAATCAACTGCTGCGAGGCGAGGTCGCCCGGGGCACCTTCGCCGGGGAAGAGGTGCGCGTGCATGTCTGCGAGCCCCGGCATTAAAAACTTTCCGCGCCCGTCAATCTGCGTGGCTCCGGCGGGGACTTTTGTCTGACTCGCCGCGCCGACTTCGACGATGCGGCCGTCGCGCACGACGACCGTCTGGTTCTCAAGCACGCGCTCCCTGTCGAGGGGGACGACGCTCACGCCGACGAACGCGAACACGCTCCCGACGGTTGCTTTGCTCTCCTGTGCGGCCGCCGCCGCGCACGTCATGAGTGCGAGCAGGAGCGACAGCCCCGCGCGCGTGAAGCGTGAAAGGAATGATGTCCGGTGTAGTCTCATATTTTTGCCGTCAAACATAGGATAGATTCGTCGAGCACGCCCCTTGATAACACGTCAGGACAGACGGGCGCGGCGGATTGGGGCGGGCCGTTTTCAAACAGGGGCGCGCCGTTAGTTCGAGGTCGTATCCCATCCACGTGTATTTCAGGCCGGAGGGAATAAAATCGCTCCGCGTTACGGTTCTTATATGTGAGGGGGAGAGAAACGGCGCGGTGCCTTTCAAGCGAGCGGAGCGACTGAGGCAGTTCGAGGAGGCGGCGATCCCTCACCTGGCCGACGTGTACCGGCTCGCGCGGCAGATGTCGGACGCGCAGCGCGCGCCGGACCTGACGCAGGAGACGTACCTGCGCGCGTGGCGTTACTTCGACTCCTTCGAGCAGGGAACGAACTGCCGCGCCTGGCTCTTCCGCATCCTGCACAACGTCTGGGCCGACCATTGGCGCCGCTCGCGCCCGGAGGTCGAAGACTACGACGGTGCGGATTCCGTCGAGCCTTACTACGACTGGGAGGACGATTTTCTCAACGAGGAGTTGTCGGAGGAGGTTGAAGCAGCGTTGGCGCAGGTTCCGGAGGTCTACCGCTGGGCCGTGCTGCTCGCCGACGTGGAGGAGCTTTCGTACCGCGAGATTGCCGCGGTGATGGGATGCCCCGTCGGCACCGTCATGTCGCGCGTCAACCGCGGGCGCAGGACGCTGGCACGCCTGCTCCGTCCCGAGCGCGTGTGAATGAAAGAAGGGTGACATGGACTGCAAAGAGTTTCGGGAACGGCTCGACGCCTTCGTTGACGGCGAGCTTACGGCGGCCTCGGCGGAAGAGGCGCGGGAGCATTCGAAGACCTGCGCGGCGTGCTCGAAGGTGGAGGCGCGGCTCCGGCGGCTGAGGAGTTCGCTGAAGCGGGTCGTCAAAGAGCACCAACCGCCGCCGGAGCTGGAAGGTGCGGTGCTAAGTTCGCTTCGCTCGCGTGGGCAGCACACGCACAGTTCGGGTGCGAGGGCGAGTGATAAGAGACGCAGGGAAGGGAGGCCCGTCTGGGGCGCGAAGGTGAGCGTGCCTTTGCCGCTTTTCGCGTTGCTCTTGCTGTCGTGCGTCGCCCTGGCCGGCTGGCTCGTCTTCGCGCGCGGCCCGGCGCGTGAGGAAGTATCGGCGAGCAGGCCGGTGCCTTCCGCCACGCCCGCGCCGTCACAGGAATCGCCGGGGGGCTTCGACTTCTCACGTTATTACAACGGCGGGCGCGCGAGCGTGCAGGTCGTGCGGCGTGCGAGTTTGGACGGCTCGGGGCGATGAGGAAGAAAGGTGCCTGGCCGATGAAAAGAGGAACGTGGCTGGCGTCAACACTGTTCGCCCTGGCGATTCTCGGGGCGGGCGCGGCGGCCGAAGTTTCGCCGCCGAACGTTACGGCGGGCGTGCCTGCTGACGAGCGGATACGTTTCCAGATCACAGCCGTCGAGGAGGGAGCCGCGGGGCGCAAAGTCATCTCCGACGCCGCGGTCGAAGGCCCGCCGGGCACGGACTTCAACGTCAACTTAGAGGACGGCCGCTTCAGGATGAGCGCGAAATTTCTGACCGACCTCGCTCCCGGCGGCGGCCTTACGCTCAGGGCTCGGCTCGAAACGCGGCGGCTCTACGGCCACTCGGAGGCCGGGCTCCCGCTCTATGAAGAGGACGCGCAGCGCCACACGCTCCGACTCGGCTTCGACGAAGCGGTCGTGCTCCTTCCGTTCGGCGGTGGCGGCGACGGCGGACGGCTCAGCATTGAGATCAAGCCGGCGCGTGCGGGTCGTCAGGCTTCGGGCGTCTCGACCGCGCCGGAGATAAACATCAGTAAGCCGAGCCCGGGCGGCGCCATCTCGGTCGAGGCGTCGAGCGTCCCGCACGACTTCGTCGTCGAGGCGACGCTGCTCGAAGACGGGCGTGAGGTCGCGCGGGGAATCGCGGACAGTCTGCTGGAAGAGCCCGGCGAACTGCTTCTGCGACCGACCGGCGCGTCGGGCGAAGGCGCGTCCGTGCCGCTCGCCGTGAACCTGACGGTGGAACGCTACGAGCCGGGCGCGGGCTCCGGGCGCGCGGCCGTGCGCTTCGATCTGTTCGGCGGCGACCCTCAGCGCGCGTCCACGCGCACGGCGCTCGCGCGGAACTGGGCCGGCGTGGCTGGCCTCGGCTCGGACTTGGTTTACGACCTGAGTCAGACCTACCCCGGATTCCCGGGGAAGAGGTATGAGTTGAAGTTGAGAATCAATCTCGCTTCGGCAGACAAGGCCGGCCGTAGGGATTGAGAAGGAGTTGCGGATGAAGAGGTTCGTGTTCGTGCTCGCGTGTGCCATGTCGGCGGCAGTCGTTCTCAATTCCACAGGAAGATCGACGGCGGCGCAGAGTCGCGCGCCGGAAGCGGCTGTCGCGGGCCGCCACTTCGCGGAGGCGCGTGCGCTTTGCGCGCGTGACGGAGGGAGGCTTTGGGGGCGTTCGCTGTGCGGGCCGATGATGTTCGCAGACCCTTCGACGCGTGCCGTCGTCGCGAGCGAGCCGGACAGGGAAGGGTTCTTGAGGAGAAGCGGCGGAGTCTTCGTCGGGGCACTGCCGCCGGACATCAACATTGCAAACACTGCGTTCGGGTGGGCGGGCGTCAACTGGATGCTGGTCATGTCCACGGCCGTTCCGGCGGACAGATATCGCCGCGGCGGAATGTTGATGCACGAGCTTTGGCACAGGGCGCAGGCGGCGCTCGGCTTCCCCGCGTCGGGCGCGGGCAACGAACATCTCGACACGCGCGAGGGTCGCGTGTGGTTGCAGTTGGAGTGGCGCGCACTCGGCTCCGCGCTCGCGTCCCGCGGGCTCACACGGCGCCGCGCCGTGGCGGACGCGCTGCTGTTCCGCGCCCGACGCCGCGCCCTCTTCCCGCGCGCTGCCGTCGAAGAGCGCGAGATGGAGATGCACGAGGGTCTGGCCGAGTACACAGGCGTCAGGCTGGGCGGCAGTCCAGACCCGGCGCGTCTCGTGGTTGACTTCAACCTGGCGGAAGAGTCACGACGGGAGAGCTTCGTGCGTGCGTTCGCTTACGCCTCGGGGCCTGCATACGGACTGTTACTCGACGAGGCCGCGCCGGGGTGGACTCGGCGGCTGCGCAAGACTGACGACCTCGCGGAACTGCTCCGCGTGCGCCTTCGACTGACTCCGACGCGCGACGACGAACGAGTGGCGGCGACGCGTGCGCGCGTGTACGGCGGCGAAGATTTGACGGCGGCCGAGGTGCGGCGCGAGGAGGCGCGGCGGCAGGTCGTCGCCGGTTACCGCGCGCGTCTGGTCGAAGGGCCGGTGCTCTCGATACCTCTGCGCAGCATGCGCATGTCTTTTGACCCGGGCAACCTCGTGCCGCTCGAAGGGCTCGGCACGGTCTATCCCAACATCCGCGTCGTGGACGTGTGGGGCGTGCTCAACGTCGCGCGCGGCGGCGCGTTGATGAATAAGACTTACAGCGGCATCGTCGTCTCCGCGCCGCCGGACGCGTCCGCGCGACCCACGCAGGGCGACGGCTGGACGCTCGAACTCAACGACGGCTGGATGCTCGCGCCGGGTGCGCGCGAAGGTGACTTCGTCCTGAAGCGGAGTTGACGTGATGACACCTGGGGCCGGTACATCGTGGTAAACTTGCGGGGCCGGGCGAATGAGGATGTGCGTGCGTTCGCGAGATATGAAAGACTCGGGTTTGAGACAGCGACCGCGGCGCACGCGCGAAGGGTCGCGTCGAGAAGGGTTAAGGAGGAATAATCATGGCAGGATGGGACGGCGACGCGCTCGCCGAGAGCATGGAGCAGGCTTTGGAGCGGCAGGAGTTGGCGGACGAGGCACGGCGCGCACGCAGAGAGCAGTCTACGCCGGCGGGGCGCGACCGCAAGGCCCGCGACGAGTCCGTCCGCCTTTCGAGGGCGCGCCTCGAACAGCAGTTGAGCCGTGCGACGAACCCATCGCACCGGACGATGCTCGAACGCGCGCTGAAGTCTTTAGAGGTAGAACCGCCCGCCGCCGACGCGCCCGACCAGGACTAACCACACGCACAACGAACAAGCGCCGCCACCGTTCAAACGGTTGGCGGCGCTTGTTGTTGGATAGAGCCGTCTCGACGCGCGTTTGCCGGCGGCTAGTCCCTCAAGCTGACAAGGACGCCGCGTTCGACGCCGTCGCCGAGGTCAACGAACAGCATGTACGTCCCCTGCCCGAGCGCGGCGCTCGATGCCAGCGGCTTCGTGTCCCAGTTGAAGACGTACTGCCCGCTCTCCGCGTCGAAGCGGAAGAGGTCGCCGACGGTCGCCGCCGAATTGGAGTCGGCCTCGTTCACCTCGCCCTCGACCGTTCCCTGCCACTTGCGGAAACTCAAACGGGCCGTGGCGTTCGTGACGCCCGCGCTCGCGCCGCTCAAAGCGAACTTGACCGGCACCGGCCGACCCAGCTTGAAGATCGAAGTCGGGTTCGGCGCGACGTCGATGGGCTGAAGGACGCCCGACCACTCGAACTGCACCCAGACGACGAATGTCGCCTGGCTCCGGTTGCCCTGCGCGTCCGTCGCCGTGACGGTGACGACCGTCTGCCCCGGCGCGAAGAGGCTCCCGGGCTGGTGCGAGTAGACGACCGAGACGGCGGCGTCCACCAGGTCCTGCGCGGCCACCGCGAAGTTGACGGCGGCGCCGGCCGTGCTGGCGGCGAAGCCGACGACGGGCTGGCCGGGCGCGTTGATGACGGGTGCGGTCGTGTCCACGACCGTGACCGTGAAGGTGCCCGTAGCAGTGTTGCCCGCGGCGTCCTTCGCGCTGACCGTGACGGTCGTCGTGCCCAGCGGGAAGTTGCTCCCCGAGGCGACGCTGAAGATGACGGGCACGTTGCCGCTGACCGTGTCCAGTGCCGACGCCGCGAATGTCGTGACGGCGCCGGCCGAGCCCGCGGCTTCGATGGTAAGGTTCGCGGGCAAGGTCAAGACAGGGATAGTCGTGTCGCGGACGTTCACGTCGAACGTGCCGGTCGCGGTGTTGCCCGCGGCGTCCGTGGCCGTGACGGTGACGGTCGTGGTGCCGAGCGCGAAGGTGCTGCCCGAGGGGATGCTGAAGTTGACGTTAACGCTGCCGCTGACGGCGTCAGACGCCGTGGCCGCATAGTTGGCGACCGCGCCGCTGGGGCCTTCCGCTTCGAGCGTGAGGTCGGCGGGCAGAGTCAGCGTCGGCGCAGTCGTGTCGAGCACGGTGAACTGCAAAGTGCCGGCGTCGAGTATGAACGCGCCCGACATCCCCGCGGGGAGTCCGGTGTAGCTGAAGTCCGCGGCCGTGAAGTTGGTCGAGCCGAAGTTGACGAGCGTGTAGGTGCTGCCCTCGGCGATGCCTTCGCCGGGGGTGAAGACGAACTCGTAAGAGCCCGCGCTCCCCTTCGTCAGCGCGCCGCTCAGCGCGAGCCGGTCGGTCGCAGTCCCGAGGTCGAAGGCGAGCCTGCCACCGCCGTTCCACGCGAGCGAAGCGCCGCTCAAGGTCGCGGCGGCGGTTGAGCCTTCGGGCGCGACCGCGCCGCCCGAGTTGAGCGTCACAGGGCGGTTGACGGCGCCGTTGCCCGAAAGCGTCCCGCCGTTAACCGTGACCGCGCCGCCCCCCGCAGAGAGGCTGCCGTTTACACGCAGCGTGCCGGCGTTGACGGTGGTCGTACCGGTGTATGTACTTGCGCCGTTGAGAACGAGCGCGCCCGCGCCCGCCTTCGTGAAGCGGCCCGCGCCGGACAGGACGCCGCCGAGCGTGATGCTCTTCGCATTACCCGAAGCGTCGGCCGCCTGAATGTTGATGCTGTTGCCCGTGGGCAGGGTCATGTTCAGGAGGGAAGTCCAGTCGGCCGCCGCGCCCAGCGTGCCGCCGGTCAGGTTGATGTTGGTAGTGAAGTTCGTCGCGCCCTTCTTGACGATGCCGCCGGAGCCGACGTTGAGCGTGCCGCCGTTGACGGTGATAGTGGCGGAGCCTGCGCTCACAGTGTTGTCGAAGCCGAGCGTGAACTTCTCGATTGTGCTCACCCCGCCCGTGAAGGTGGCTGACGAGACGTTGTTGGCGTTCGTGCCGTTCGTCTTCGACATGACAACGCCGTCGGTCGCGTCGTTGACGTTGAAGACGCCGCCCGTGACGCGCAGCGCGCCGCCGCGCCCGGCGGTGACCTGGTTGGCGACGGTGACCGCGCCCGTCACGTTCAGCGTGCCCCCCTCGACCGAGAGCGCGCCGTTCGAGTTGGCGGTGCCGAGTCCGACGGCGCCCACGGTCGTCGTCCCGCCCGTGACGATAAAGCCCGAGGTGAAGGCGACCGCCGCGGCAGAGTTGCGCGTGATGTTGACGTTGGAGGCGGTGACGCTGCCGCCGCTCACCCTGAAGATTTCTCCGTCGGTGCCGGTGGTGCGGACGCCGCCGTTGAAGTTGGCGAAGCCGGAGTCAATCGTCAGGCTGGCCGCGTTCGTCCCGCCCGCGAGGCTGACGAGGCCACTCGCGTTGAGCGCGCCGCCCGCGACGTTCAAAGCGGTCGTGAGCGGGAGGTCAATCGTCGTGGTCGAGATGCTGCCGCTGCTGCCGAGACGGAGCGTGCCGCCCGCGACGTTGGTTCCCCCGTTGTAGATGTTCGCGCCGTTCAGGACGAGCGTGCCGGTGCCCGCCTTCGTCAGGCCCGAGGCGGAGACGACGGGCGTCGCGATGGTCGCCGTCGCATTCGTGCCGAGCGCGTTGACGGTGATGGTCGGGTTGCCCGAAGCGACCGACAGCGCGAGCCCGTTCGAAGGGTCGCCGTTTCCGTCGAGCGTCCAGCTCGCCGCCGAGGTGGTGTTGGTGTCGCCGAAGACGAGGTTGCCGAGGGCGCGCGGCGAGTCGAGGCGGACGTTGTTGTTCGCCGTCAGGTTGAGTGTGCCGAAGTCGGCGGTCGAGCCCGCGCCGTTGGCGACCACGCCGCCGAGCCAGTTCGCGCCGTTGCTCCAAAGGCCACCGCTCGCCGCGTTGATCCAGGCGCCGCTCGCGGTGTTGCTGATGTTGTAAGTCTGCCCGGTGTTGAAGCCCGCGGCGATGGCGTTGCCCGCGGAGTCTGTGATGCCAGTGCCCGAAGCCTTCAGGTCGAGACGCAGCGTGCCGTCGCCGCCGATGCCGGAGACTGTCACGTCAAACGTGGTGCCGCTGGCGGCCGAGACCGCAGAGACGGAGCCCGTCACGCTGTCCGTCAAAGCAAGCTCGAAGTCGTTTGCGTCAACGCCGCTCACCTGCTCGCTGAAGGTGGCGCGGAAGGTGACGGTCGGCGTGTTGGTGGTGGCGCCCGCGGGGTTCTGGCGGTTGATGGAGACGACGGCCGGAGGCGTCGCCTCGATGGTGACGACGAAGTCGGGGGAGGAGAGACTGTTGCGTCCCTGCTCGTTCGCGGCCGTCGCGGTGAAGGTGTAGGTGCCGGGGTCGAGGACTGTGGCCGTGTAGTCGAAGCTCCAGGCGCCGCCCACTCCCGCCGTCGTCTGGCCGACGAGGCCGGCGTCCGCGCGCTTGATGAAGACCGTGTGTCCCGCGCCGGCCGTGCCGTTCAGGATGAGGGTCGAGTCGCTCGTGATACGGTCGTTGCCCGAGACGCCGCCGTCGGTGACGATGCCGCTGATGACGGGCGTGGCGAGGCTCGTGTCAACGTCGAAGGCCGACGAAGGGGCGCTCTCGTTGCCCGCCGTGTCGAAGGCCGTCGCCGTGAAAGAGTGATTGCCGGCAGGCAGGCTGCCCGCGTAAGTCAGAGCCCAGTGGCCCGCGCCGTCCGCGTTCGTCGTGCCGAGCGCGCCCGCGCCCGACTCCGCGACGACGACCGTGCTCCCGGCCTCGGCCGTGCCCTTGAAGACGAGCGAGCCGCCCGCGACGCTCGTGATCGAGGGAGCCTGCGGCGCGGTCGTGTCGATGGTCACTTGATAAAGGAAGGCGTCGGTCGTGTTCGCGCCGTTCGCGTCCGAAGCCGTGGCCGAGAAGGTGTGCGAGCCCTGCGCGAGCGTCGTGTCGGTGTCGAAGCTCCAGGCGCCGTTGGCGTCGGTGACGGTCGTGCCGAGCACTCCGCCGCCGACGAGGGTGACGGTCACGTTGCTGCCCGCGTCGGCCGTGCCGCCGAGCGTCAGCGTCGTGTCATTCGTGAGGCGGTCAGTAGAAGATGCGCCGGTGTCGGCGGAGACGGCGTTAATCGTCGGTCGTCGCGGCCCGAGCGAGGTGATGATGTTGGGCTTGGGCGGCTCGCTCATCCCGTGGCCGAGGAAGAAGCTCGGGTGCGGCGGCTGGTTGTAACAGTTGTTCTGCCACGCGATGGCCTCGCGGTACTGCGGGTCGTGCATCAGCGTGTAGATGCGGTTGGTGGCCGGGACGGTCGTCGTGTAGATGCGCAGCTCCGAGTTGTTAGACGCGCGCCAGATGACCTCCTCGCGCCAGTCGCCGAGGATGTCGCCCGACAGAACGGGGTTCGACTTCGTGCCGTTATTCGAAGAGCTGCCGGTCGCCGTCAACAAGGTGTTGGCGGTCTGGGTCGCAGGGTCCCACTTGGTGATGCTGACGCCGTCTTCGAGTTCGCGCGTCAGGTCTGCGTCCCACCAGACGACGTTGTTGACGCTCGGCGGCGCGGCGGCGGAGATGACTTCGCCGGTGTCGCCGCGGCGCAGGCCGCCGGGCGCGCCCCAGGCTTCGACGCCCGGGTAGTTGGGGTCGATGTCTTCGGCGCGTCCGCGCCCAACGTCCACGCCGGGCGCGGTCGTCCAGATCATCTCGCCGGTCTTCGCGTCGTACATCGCCGCGCCGGGGCCGAGCCACAGCGCCGTCGCGTTCTCGTTCTCGTGGACGCCGAAGACCTCAAGCCCCGGGCGCGAGGGGATGAGGTCGCCCGCGTCGAGCGCGTCGCCGTGGCGCAGTCCCGTGGAGAAGAGGCCGAGGCCGTCGTCGTTGACGGCCATCGAGCCGATGTTGATTTCGTCGCGACCGTCGCCGTCGAAGTCGCCGACGGTGAGCTGGTGGTTGCCCTGACCGCTGAAGGTCGAGAGGTTGGTGATGTTGGTCGTGTAGGGGAACGTCACCGGGTGGTTGCGCCACGGCGCGAGCGCGGAGTCGAAGACCCAGCGCGAGGTGAGGTTGCCGCCGCTGAAGTCCCACGCGGCGAGCACCGAGCGGCCGTACATGCCGCGCAGGAAGACGAGGCTCGGGCGCTTGCCGTCGAGGTAGGCGACGGCGATGCCCGGGCGGTCGGCGCGCGTGCCGATGCTGTCGTTGCCGCCGTTGCCGCCGACGCCGCCCCACCCGTTGAGCGGGTCGCGGCCGGGAATGAAATTCACCGTGTCCATCTCGGCGCCGGTCATGCCGTTGAAAATGGTCAGGTACTCGGGGCCGGTCAGGATGCGGCCCCAGTTCGGGTCGCCCAGGGGGGCGCGCCAGTCCGCGTTCGGGTCGCCGATGACCTGCCCCAGCCCGTCAACCGTCCCGTCGGCGGTCTTCAAAGCAAGCTCGGCCCTGCCGTCGCCGTCGAAGTCGTACGCCAGCAGTTGCGTGTAGTGACTGCCCGAGCGGACGTTGATGCCGAGGTTGATGCGCCACAGGCGCGTGCCGTTCAGCTTGTAGGCGTCAACGATGGTCGGGCTGCTCCAACCCGTCGAGTTCGTGTCGGCGAGCCCGGAGTTAGATGGGTCCCACTTGAGGATGATCTCGTACTCGCCGTCGCCGTCGAGGTCTGCGGCCGTGCCGTCGTTGGCGCTGTAGGAGTGGCTCGCGCCGTCGGGCGTCGTGAACGGCGGCGGGATTTGCAGCGGGACGGAAAGGTACTGGCGGACGGGCGCGTCGGCCGGCAGAGTGTAGGAGCCCGCGTCGGCCGTCTGCTCGGTGCCGTTGACGACGGTGCGTACGGTGTAGGTGAGCTTCTGCGAGAAGTCCGTTGGCGCGTCTGTGAAGTCCGTGGTCTGCGTAAGCGGGGCGGCGTTGAGCTTGACGGGCTGCCCCGTGCCGGTCGTGCGGTAGAGGTTGAAGCCGATGTCGGAGGGGTATTCGGTGCCGAGCAGGCGCCAGCCGACGTAGACCTCCGTCGCGCTCTGGCGCACGGCGACCACGCCGCGCCCGAGCCTCTCCATCAAGTACTGTGCGCGCGCGTTGTGCGCGCAGACGAGCAGCAGCCCGACGACGAGCGTCACCTTCAGGTTCGCCTTCAGCTTCATCCTTGATTCTCTCTCTTACGTGGCTCGGACAGTTAATTGAGTAATGGGTTTTAACGAAGTGGTAAAACCATTTTGAGGGTGAGGCGGTTTATATCACAGGGATTCTCGTGGAGTCAAATTGAAAATCATAGTGTTAACCGATTTTCTAGGAGTAAGAATATTAAGTTAGTTTGACCAATCAAATCGGAAGCTATTGGCGGGCAATCAACTCTCGTAGGGCACATCTTTGATGCGGAGGTGTCCTGATGGTTGCGTGAGTGCGGCCGCGGGCTCAGAAGAAAAGGCGTTGGAGGAGCCAGTAAGAGCCCGCAAGAAGGACGAGGAGCGAAACGTAGAACTGACCGCGGCGCTCGTATGCGCGCCAGCGGCGCAGCCTCCAGAGCAGGGGCAGCACGACGGCCGCGACCGCGACCTGACCCAGCTCGACGCCGAGGTTGAAGGAGAAGAGCGGCACGAGCAGCCCCGAGTCGGACGACCCGAGCCCGGCTTCTTTGAGGACGCCCGCGAAGCCGAACCCGTGAATCAGACCGAAGACCAAGGTCAGTGCCCAGCGCCAACGCGGCTCGTCGCGCCGCAAGAGGTTTTCGACCCCGACGAAGACTATCGAGGCGGCGATGAGCGGTTCGACCACCCGGGGCGAGAGCGTGACGAGGTCGAGCGCCGCCAGCGCCAGGGTGACCGAGTGCGCCAGCGTGAAGCACGTAATAACGAGCGCCATCGTCGAGAAGCGCCGGCAGGCGACGAGCAGTCCGAGGAGGAAGAGCAGGTGGTCGTAACCCAGAAGGATGTGCTCGACGCCGAGCCGCAGGAACGAGAGGAAGGCGCCGCGACCACTTTCGACGGGGCCCGAGGGAGGTTCGACTTCGAAGAGCGGCCGGCCCTGTCTGAGGACGTGGCTGGCCGTCGGCTTTCCTTCACGGTCGGTCACGCTCACGTGTGCGATAAACTCCGGCGAGACTTTAGAGAGGTGAGTCGCTTTGAGCCGCACGGGGCCTTCGGCCGGGAGCGGGTAGGCGAGTCGGAAGACGAGCATGTCTTCGACGACCGTCACTTCGGTGTGGGTCGCAGACAGGACGCGGCCGCCCGCGCTGACTTCGTAGAGCGTGTTCCCGAACGAGTTGAGCGCGGGCCTGACCTTGTCGAAGTTCTCGGGCTCGAACGTCGCGCCCGGCGCGGTGTCCTGGATGAGGGTTCGGACGGCCTCTGCGTGTAGACGGACGGTCAGCTCGCAGGAGTCGGGGTTGCAACGAAACGTCGTCCAGCTCGCCTGCACGTCGTGACCCAACGCGACGCCGCACAGAACGAAAAGCAGTGCGACGATGCCGAGCGCCTTTCCTCGCAAGCAGACTCTCATTTAATGTATAGACTGTTCGTCCCGGTTTACCGCTTCGGAAGTCATACTATCAAAAGAACGTGAAGAGGTTGCACCCTATGAACAATCGAAGGCCGTGCGCGTCCCCGCGGCGGCTCACAAGCATCCTGACAGTCGCCCTGCTCCTCGTCGCGCTGACGTGTTCGCAGGCGAATTACGCGCAGACCTTGCAGCGCGTTCGACCCGAGTCGGTCGGGCTCTCGTCGGAGCGCCTGAATCGCCTGAGCGAGGCACTGGACGGTTACGTCAAAGACGGAAGGCTTTCGGGCGGCGTCGCGCTCGTGGCGAGGCGCGGGAAAGTGGCCTACGTCGAAGCGTTCGGGCAGCGGGACATCGAAGCTAAAGCGCCGATGCGGGAGGATTCCGTCTTCCGCATCGCTTCGCAGACGAAGGCGCTGGTAAGCGTCGGCGTGATGATGTTGCAGGAGGAGGGGCGGCTCCTCATCAACGACCCCGTCGGCAAGTACCTGCCCGAGTTCCGCGAGACGACGGTGGCGGTGCCGAAACAGGGCGGCGGCTACGACGTGGTCAAGGCGAAACGTCAAATCACGATCCGTGACCTTCTGACGCACACGGCCGGGGTCGGCTACGGCGGGGGCGTCGCGCGCGACCGCTGGGAGGCGGCGAAGATCACGGGCTGGTACTTCGCAGACCGCGAGGAGCCGGTCGGCGCGACGGTCGCGCGCATGGCCGCGCTCCCCTTCGACGCGCAACCGGGCGAGCGCTGGGTCTACGGCTACTCGACCGACATCCTCGGCGCGCTCGTCGAGCGCGTGAGCGGGCGGACGCTCGAAGAATTCCTGCGCGCGCGCATCTTCGAGCCGCTCGGGATGAAGGACACGCATTTTTATCTGCCCGAGTCGAAGGCCGACAGGTTCGCTGTCGTCTACTCGGCGAAGGAGTCGGGTGGCCTGGAGCGCGCGCCGGAGCCGGGCGGGATGGTCGGGCAGGGCGCTTACCTGAAGGGGCCGCGGAAGAGTTTTTCGGGCGGCGCGGGGCTGCTCTCGACGGCGCAGGATTACGCGCGCTTCCTCTCGATGCTTCTGAACGGGGGAGAGCTGGACGGGAAGCGCCTGCTCAGCCGCAAGAGTGTGGAGCTGATGACGGTTGACCACATCGAAGGCAAGCCGTTCCGCGACGGGCAGGGGTTCGGGCTCGGCTTCGTGGTGGTGAAGGATTTAGGCGCGCGCGGGTGGCCGGGTTCGGTCGGCGAGTACGGCTGGGGCGGGGCGTACCATTCGACCTACTGGGTTGACCCGAAGGAGCAGTTGGTGGTCGTCTACTTCACGCAGCTCATCCCCGCGCGTGGCCTCGACGATCACGACAAGCTGCGCGCGCTCGTCTATCAGGCGATAGTTGATTAGGGGCGTCGGCCGCCGCCACCGGCTCAAGCCTCGCACGTCACGTGGAGCGCGTCGGGTCGCCTCTCGCCCGACGCGCCGCGCGACCAGTTGAGGCCGGACGCGAGCAGCGTCATCGACGCGAAGGCCGCGACCGTCACGGCCAGAGAGATCGGCGTGTGGTCGTAGAACGCGCCGACGAGGTAGCCCGCGAGCGCTCCACCGGCCGTCTGCAACGCGCCCATCAGCGACGAAATGAGGCCGGCCGACTCGCCGTGCGGCGCCATCGCGGCGGCCGTCGCGTTCGGCATCAATAAGCCCTGCCCGAACATGTATGCCATCATCGGCACCAGCACGCCCGCCAGTCCCCCGACCCCGAGCCACGCCGCCAACGCCAGCGAGACTCCCGCCCCGAAGACCACCAGCACGCCGCGGCGCAGTATGTGAAGTGACGGCATGTGCCGCTTCAACAGCGAGCGGTTCACCGTCGCCGAGATGAGGAGCGCCGTCGCGGTCATCGCGAAGTAGTAGCCGAAGTCCTCCTCCGCGACGCCGAAGCCGTCCATCAGCACGAACGGCGACGAGCCGACGTAGGCGAACATGCCCGCGTAAGCGAAACAGGTCGTCAGCGCGTGCCGGAGGCTCTCGCGGTGCTTCAAAACTTCGCGGAGGTTGCCGCGTGTATTCGTCTTTTGCGCTTCACCGTCGGCGACCATCGAGGGCCGCGCCGTCTCGGGCAGGTAGCGCCAGCAGATGACGGACATCAACGCGCCGCTCGCGCCGAGCACGACGAAGATGGCCGGCCAGCCCATGTGGACGAGCAGGTGGCCGCCCAGCGTCGGCGCCAGCAGCGGCGCGACGATCATCACCTGCGTCATCTGCGAGAGCACGGAGGCGGCGCGGCGCGGGTCGAAGCGGTCGCGCACGATGGCGCGAGCCACCACGGGCCCGACGCTCGCGCCCGCCCCCTGCACGAACCGCGCGGCCAGAAGCATCGTGAGCGAAGTGCTGCCCGCGCAGGCCAGACCGGCGAGCGTGAACAGCGCGAGCCCGGCGAGCAGCACCGGACGACGCCCCCAGCGGTCGGAGAGCGGCCCGCAGAAGACCTGCCCCAGCGCGAAGCCCGCGAGGAAGATGCTCAACGTCAACTGCACTGAGGAGACGCTCGCGCCGAAAGTCTCCTGCAACTGCGGCATCGCCGGCAAGCTCATGTCAATGGAGAGCGCCGTCAGTCCCGTCAGCGCAGCGAGCAGGATCGTTAACAACCCCGGTCTTCTCTCGAACAGTGTATTAAGACTCATAATCAAATCATTGAATACTTTTGGGCACTTGTAGAGCCCAAATAAGATGACCCTATTGTGCGCGAGGAAGCCTCAGCCGGCTTGGCCGATACGGAGAATTATTGTTTGGCGGATTCGGCAACGGCGGACTGAGCGGCTGAGTAGAAAAGGTCTAGAAATGTTGAATTATGAAGGGAAAATTAGAGGTCGGACGATTTGAAAGAGTCGTCCTTGCACATCCGGCAGGATGGGCGGATACGGCAAATGTGAGGCGTGAAGTTGGAACTGAGCCCGAACGGCTCAGGCGGCTTCGGTCTTCTGCGGCGCGTGCCGGCGCGCGGCAATGAACTGCTTGGGCGTGACGCCGGCCAGTTTTTTGAAGACGCGGTAGAAGTGCGTCAGGTCGCCGAAGCCGGCCTCGGCCGAGGCGAAGAGGATGTCGTCGGTCTCAAGCATGAGCCGCTTGGCGTATTCGACGCGGCGCTCGGCGAGGTACTGCGTGACGGTCTTGCCCGTGCGCCGTTTGAACTGCTCGGTGTAGCTGCGGTAGGACATGTTGGCGAGGCCGGCCAGCTCCTCGATCTTCACGGGGCGGTAGAAGTTTTCGTCGAGGTATCGGAGGCTGCCCGCGAAGGCCGCCGCGCCCGGGTCGGTCGGCGAGAGCGCGCGGTGCTCGGCGTAGGTTCTGGAGAGGAAGACGAGCAGCTCGATGAGCTGCGAGAGGATGACGGAGTCGCCGCCCTCCCTCCGCCGCGTCTGCTCGACGAAGATCGCGCGGAGGCGGTTGCGGACTTCGAGGCGCGTGTAGTTGTCGCCGACCTTGAAGGGCGTGAGGGCGGGGAAGGTGCGCGCGAACAGTCGCATGCTCTCGACGGCGGACGTGCAGTCGCCGAAGACGCTCTCGTAGAAGCAGAGGATGATTAAGGTCAGCGGGGCTTCGGGGTCGTCAACGGGTCGCTGCGCGATGTGCGCTGGGATGTAGACCAACTGGTTCTCGCGGATGGGCAGGCGCTCGCTCTCGGTCTCGATGAAGCCGCGCCCCTCGCGCACGACGTAGAGGTGTTGGAAGTCCTGCGCGATCAGCTCCATGCGGAAGTCCGGGCTGTGGCGGCTCTCGAAGATGTAGATGCCGCGCTCGCCCAGGTGGACGCGGTGCGGCCTCTTGCGCCTGCGTTTCAAACGACCTTACCCCACGCTCTTTAAGTTTTCCGGAAGGCTTGAGGGTAGCCGCGCCGCGCGGAGCGCGTCAAGGAACGGTTTCCAACTGTTCGTGGGCTAGGCTCGACGGCGACGGGGAAGAGGTCTACCATTCTCTCACTTTGAAAACTTCGGAGGAGGCCGATGAACTTCGACCTGAAGTCAATCTCTCTGTCAGTCCTGCTGTTCTTAACATTCACCGGCGGCGCGCGGGCGCAGGCGCTTTACGAGATGCAGGATGTAGAAACGCGCTGGGCGAGCCCGGAGAATCCGACGGGCGAGAAGGGGCGCGCGGGTGTGGCCGGGGGCGGGCGCAAGGGCTCGCCGACCATCCCCATCCGGGCGGGTCAGAGCGTCGTGCTGGCCGAGGCGAAGAACGCTTCGGGCACGGTGCGCCGCATCTGGATGACGATGCCCGACCGCAGCCCGCAGATGCTCCGCGGGTTGAAGTTGGAGATGTTCTGGGACGGCGCGGCCAGCCCGGCGGTGAGCGCACCCGTCGGCGACTTCTTCGGCGTGGGGCTCGGGCAGATGGCGCAGTTCGAGTCGGCGCTCTTCTCGAACCCGGAGGGGCGCAGCCTCAACAGCTTCGTGCCGATGCCGTTCCGGACGGGCATGCGCATCGTGATGACGAACGAGAGCGGGCGCGACCTGCCGGAGCTGTTCTACGACGTGAACTACACGCTCGGCGACCGGCACCCCGCCGGCGTCCTCTACTTCCACGCGCACTGGCGGCGCGAGAACCCGACGACGATCAAGCGCGACTACGAAATCCTGCCGCGCGTCGAGGGGCGCGGTCGTTATCTGGGTACGAACATCGGCGTCATCGTCAACCAGGCCGAGTACTTCAACACGTGGTGGGGCGAGGGCGAAGTCAAAATCTACCTCGACGGCGACACGGACTTGCCGACGCTGGCGGGGACGGGCACGGAGGACTACATCGGGACGGCCTGGGGGCAGGGGCGCTACGCGAACCTCTATCAGGGCAGCCCTGTCGCGGACGAGGGGCGGATGCGTTGGTGCTTCTACCGCTATCACGTCATCGACCCGGTCTTCTTCAAGCGCGACGTGCGCGTGACGATGCAGCAGATCGGCTACCTCGCAGACCACAGCCGCGGCGGCTTCTACCGCACGGGCAAGCGTCCCTTCCGCGCGGGGCCGGGCGAGGTCGAGATGGACTTGACGAAGGACGGTAAGTTCGAGCGCTCGGACGACTGGTCGAGCTGCGCCTACTTCTACCTCGACCGCCCCGAGAACAACCTGCCGAAGCTGGACGCGGCCGAGAGGCGGATGGCGGGGTTGTGAGAGGGGGAAGTAGACAGTAGTCAGTAGACAGTAGTCAGTAGAAAAGCAGAGGCGGCGTGCTTCAGTCTTCAGACCGGGCGCGCCGCTTCGTCTTCCTACTGACTACTGAC
>DAIRFV010000358.1:0-3989 GCA_036794905.1 Pyrinomonadaceae bacterium
TTCCGCACGACCAGCGACGAACTGCGCGAGGTCTTCTCGCAGGCCGGCGAGGTCGAGAACGCCACGGTGGTCGAAGACCGCGACACCGGGCGCTCGCGCGGCTTCGGCTTCGTCGAGATGGCGACGGCCGAGGGCGCGGCCGCGGCCATCGAGCAGTTCAACGGCAAGGATTTGGGCGGCCGCAACCTGACCGTCAACGAGGCGCGGCCCCGCGTCGAGCGCGGCGGTTACGGCGGCGGCGGCGGCGGCGGCGGACGCGGCGGCTACGGTGGTGGCGGCGGCGGACGCGAACGCGAGCCGCGCTGGTAAGGGAAGAGCGGTAAACCGTGAACCGTGAACCGTGACAAGAGGAAGAGGCTGTCTTCTCTTGTCACGGTTCACGGTTTACGGTTTACCGCTCTTTTATCTCCGCGCCGCGGGAGTGACCTTGAGCGTGAGGCGCTGGCCGTCGCGGAGGACTTCGACCTCGTACTCCTGGCCGGCCTTCATCTCGGAGAGCGCCTGCGTGTAGTCGTAGACGTTGCGTATGTCGCGCCCGGCGAGTTTGACGATCTTGTCGCCGGCCTTCAGTCCCGCGGCGGCCGCGGGCGAGCCCTCGCGCACGGCGTCGAGCTTGACGCCGTCGGTCGAGTCGCCGTACGAGGGCACCGTGCCGAGCGAGATGCGGAAGGTCGCCGAGCGCGTGTTGCCGTCCGACTTCGCCACCGCGTAGGTCGGGCGCGCGTCCCGCTCCTGCAACCGCAGCACGATCACGCGCACGAACTGAAGTATCTCCGCCTCGCCCTCGTAGTTGACGCGGTCGGCCGTGTCCGAGGGCTTGTGGTAGTCCTCGTGCGAGCCGGTGAAGAAGAAGAGGACGGGCACGCGCCGCGCGTAGAACGACGAGTGGTCGCTCGGGCCGAAGCCGTCGTCGCTCAGGCGCAGCGCGAAGCGCTCGGCCGGCCGCGCCGTGACGGCCGTCTGCCCGTTCGCGCCCGTGACGACGATGGGGTCGGGGTCAGGGACGCGCACCTTGACCTCGCGGTCGGGCTTACCCTCCTGACGCGCCTTCAGGGTCATCTCTCGGGTTTGCGCTTCGATGTTCCCCTCGCCCCCAACCCCGGGGTGGAGCGTGACCTTGTCGCCCCTGTTCGACTCCTCGACGATGGAGCGCAGCTCGGCGGCCGTGCCGACGCCGCCGACGCTGAGCGCGCCGCCTCTCAGCCGCCCGATCATGTCCATGTTGAGCATCGCCACGGTCTGCTCAAGCGGCAGCGCGGGGTTCTGCACGTAGTGGCTCGAACCGAGCAGCCCCTCCTCCTCGCCGCCGAAGGCGATGAAGACGACGGTGCGCCTCATCCGCTCGCGCTCGCCCGCGAAGAGGCGCGCCAGCTCCAACAGCCCGGCCGTGCCCGACGCGTTGTCGTCCGCGCCGTGATGAATCTCGCCCTCGCGCCCCGCGAGGCTCCCGCTCCCCTCGCCGCCGCGCCCGAGGTGGTCGTAGTGCGCGCCGACGACGATGACCTCCGACTTCAACTTCGCGTCCGAGCCTTCCAACACGCCGACGACGTTCGCGGCCGGCGCGTTCTTCCGAACCACGTCCGTCGTCAGGCCGAGCACGACGCCCCGGGCCAGCTCGGCGTCCTGCATGACGGCGACGGGGCCGCCGCCCCCGCCCCCGCGCAGAGACTTTTCGAAGACGGCGAGCATCTCGGCCGTGCCCAACCCGAGGATTTTCGCCGCCGCCTGCCGCGAGACGACCGCGACGGGGAGTCCCGCGTCGCCGCCCGAGTTGTCGTAGCGAAGGCGCGCGAGCCTGTCTTTCTGGAACTCCTCTTCGGCGGCGATGACGACAAGCGCGCGGGCCCCGGCGGCGCGCGCGGCCGCGGCCTTGAAGCGCAGCTCGCCGGCGCGCGTGAAGCGGCCGTGCGGGTTGTCGCCGTCGGGCGTGCCCGCGAAGGCGAGCGCGACCTTGTCACGCACGTCCGCGCCCTTGTAGTCGTCGTGGCCCTGTTCGGCGGCCGTGATGCCGTAGCCGACGAAGACGGCCGGCCCTTGCGCCTGCGCGTTCGAGCCGAAGCCGAGCGGCATCCAGTCCTCGCCGGCGCGGAAGTCTATCGCCAACGGCGTGGCCTGCGACCCCGCTTCCACGCGCCGCGTGGCCGTCAGCGCATTCGCCCGGCCCAGCTCGACGCCCGCGACGTAGGGGAACTGTTGAAAGTACGGGGCGAGTGAGCCGGCAGGTTTGGAGGGCTCCGGGCGGAAGGTGACCGAGCCCGCGCCGCCCGGGACAAGGCCGAGGCGACGGAACTCCTCGGCGACGTAGAGCGCGGCGGCCTCGGCGCCCGGCGTGCCCGTGCGGCGGCCTTCGAGCTTCGCGGAGGCGAGGTACTCGACGTGCGCGCGCACACGCTCCGCGTCCGGCACCGCCCCCGCGGGCTTCGCCGCGTTCTGCGCGAGCGCCGACGGCGAAAGAAGAACGAGCGCGAGGAGGAGTCGAAGAGTTGTTCGGTACTGCATGGCGATTTCTCAAGTAGACAGTAGACAGCAGTCAGTAGTCGGTAGCGCTGCGTGCTTTGAGGCTGACTCTCGGAAATCAACGGCCATCGTATTTCTACTGTCTACTGACTACTGACTACTGACTACTGCTTTTCATTCTATCCAATCGGCGATGAAGACGTTGGTGTCGCCGCGCGCCGCGGCGTTGCGGTTCGAGGCGAAGACCAGCCGGCGGCCGTCGGGCGAGAACATCGGGAAGCCGTCGAAGGTGTCGTTGAAGGTGACCTGCTCCAGCCCCTTGCCGTCGACGCCGATGACGAAGAGGTTGAAGTCGCGCCCGCGGATGTTCGGGTGGTTCGAGGAGAAGATGATGCGCTTGCCGTCGGGCAGGAAGTAGGGCGCGAAGCTGGCGACGCCTAAGCTCGTCACCTGCCGCTTGTTGCGCCCGTCGGCGTCCATCACCCAGATTTCGAGCGCGTTCGGCTCGATGAGGTTCTCGGCCAGGAGCTTCTTGTAACGCTCGACCTGCTCGGGCGTCTTCGGGTGGTTGGCGCGGTAGACGATCTGCCTGCCGTCGCGCGAGAAGAACGGCCCGCCGTCGTAGCCCAGCTCCGTCGTCAGGCGCTTCACGTTCCGCCCGTCGGCGTCCATCGTGTAGATGTCGAGGTCGCCGTCGCGCATGGACGTGAAGACAATCTTCCTGCCGTCCGCCGACATCGTCGCCTCGGCGTCGTAACCCGGCGCGTTCGTCAACTGCTTCACGCCCGAGCCGTCTTCGCCCGCCGTGAAGATGTCGTAAGACGGGTAGACGGCCCACACGTAGCCGCGCGAGTAGTCGGGCGGCGGCGGGCACTTCTCGCCCGCGAGGTGCGTCGAGGAGTAGAGTAGGCGGCCGCCGCGCGGGAAGAAGTAGGAGCAGGTCGTGCGCCCCTTCCCCGTCGAGACCATCCGCACGTCCGAGCCGTCGGCGCGCATCGTGTAAATCTGGTCGCACTCCACGCCCGCGCGCTTCGACTGGAAGATGAGCCGGTCGCCCTTCCCTGAGAAGTACGCCTCCGCGTTCTCCCCGCCGTCGGTCAACTGCCTCACGTTGCGCAGACGTTTTTCGGAAGCCAGCTCGACCGGCGAAGGCTTGCCCGCGGGGCTCTGACCGGCGGAGAAGACCGCGGCCGACAGGCCGAAGAAGAGGGCCAGGGGGAACAGTATTTTCGTGCTCATCAATCTCAAAGGGAACGCGCCCGCGGCGCCCGACGGGAGTCTTTACAACGCCCCTTACTTTAAACCCCGCCCGCCTCCCTGCCAAGCACACGCCCCGCCAAAACCGTTGTCCGTCCCGCCCCCGCCGTGGATAATCACCAACCCCGTTCAGTGTCCGCAACCCTTACCCGTGCTCACAGAGTCGAACTATGGAGCCCACCGACAAACGCTTCCGCATCGCCCTCTCCTTCGCCGGGGAGAAACGCGACTTCGTCGCACAGGTCGCCGCCGTCCTCGCCGAGCGGTTCGGCGAA
>DAIRFV010000358.1:4089-5576 GCA_036794905.1 Pyrinomonadaceae bacterium
CCGACCTCATCGTCCCCGTGCTCTGCCCCGACTACGACGTGAAGCGCTGGACGGGCTGGGAGTGGCTTCACATCTACGCGCTGCTCACGAAGGGCGACGGCCAGCGCGTGATGCCGACCCGTTTCGAGCACGCCGAAGTTGACGGCCTGAGCGAAGCCGCCGCCTTCATCGAACTAGACGACAAGACACCCCAATACCTCGCCACGCGCATCCTCGAACGCCTCGCCCTCAACGAAGGCAGGCCCAAAAACCACTACACCAAACGCACGTCGCGCCGAAATGGACTCCGGCGACCTCAGCGCCGCCGAACAGGACTTCCGTGAGGCACTACGTATTGCCCGCGTCCTCGATTACCCAGAAGGCGTTGCCAATACTACTGGCAATCTGGCCGCATTGGCACTTCAGCGCCAAGAGTGGCTTGGCGCGGAAACCCTTGCCCGCGATGCCCTGACCTTGTCTGAAAAGCTCCGCCGTCAGGAGTTGATTGCCGAGAATTGCCGCCGCCTCGCCAAGACACTAGCTCGGCAAGACAGGGAGACAGAAGCCCTCCCGTACGCCCGTCGCGCTGTCGAAATCTACACCGCCCTGCGTTCCCCGAATCTCGAAATAGCTCGTCAAACTCTTGTCGAATGCGAAAGCTGAGTTAATTGGAGTGAGAGAGTAATTACGAAAAGTAGAGGAGCGGCGGCGGTGACAAAGCACCTGCCGCTGCTCCTGAAAGTAATGGTGGGATTTGGTCTTTAGCCGTTGGTGCGTTCGAATTCGCGCATGAATTGGGTGAGGGCGTCGACGCCTTCGGGGGGGAAGGCGTTGTAGATGGAGGCGCGGATGCCGCCGACGGAGCGGTGGCCTTTGAGGCCGTCGAGGCCGGCGGCCGTCGCCTCCGAGGCGAACTTCTTCTCCAACTCCTCGGTGGGGAGGCGGAAGGTGACGTTCATCAGCGAGCGCGCCTCGCGGGCGGCGTGGCCGCGGTAGAAGTCGGTCGCGTCGATCTGGTCGTAAATCTTGCGCGCCTTCTCCTCGTTGCGCTGGTGGATGGAGGCGAGGCCGCCCTGCTCGCGCGCCCACTCGCAGACGAGGTTGAGGATGTAGATGCCCCACGTGTTCGGCGTGTTGTAGAGCGAGCCGTTCTCGGCGTGCGTGCGGTAGTCGAGCATCGTGTGGAGGCCGGCGGGGATCGTCTCCAGCAGGTCTGCGCGGATGATGACGACCGTGACGCCCGAGGGGCCGAGGTTCTTCTGCGCGCCCGCGTAGATGAGCGCGTACTTCGACACGTCCACGGGGCGCGAGCAGATGTTCGAGGAGGCGTCGCAGACGAGCGGCACCGCGCCCACCTCGGGGTCGTGCTTCCACTCGACGCCCTCGATGGTCTCGTTCGAGGTGAAGTGGACGTAGGCCGCGCCGGGGTCGAGGTTGAGCTCTTCGGCCGAGGGGACGCGCGTGTAGTGGCTGTCGGCCATGTCGGCGGCGACGTTGGTCGCGCCGTG
>DAIRFV010000359.1:0-5568 GCA_036794905.1 Pyrinomonadaceae bacterium
CCGCGGTTCGTGTACTTCTTCGCGATGGAGACGACGAGGCGCAGGTTCGCCTCGATCAACTCGCGCTTGGCCTGCGCGGTCTCGGCCTCGCCGGTGAGGACGGCCTGGAGCGAGCGCTTGATCTCGACGGGCGCGATCTGGTGCTCCTCCTCGATCTGCTGGAGCCGCTTGCGCGCGCTGGCGATGCGGCGCCTGAAGTCCTTCTCCTCGTCGGGGCGCAGCTTCTTGCGGGTCAGGCGCTCGGTGTAGCTCGCGGCCTCGTTCTCGGCGACGCGAATCTCCTTGTGGACTTTGCGGATGGAGTTGATGAGGCGCTGGCGCGCGTGCTCGGTCAGGTTGAGCTGCTTCGTCTCCTGCGCGATCTCAAGGCGCATGCGCGCGACCTTGCGCTTGAGGCGCAGGAGCTTCTTCGACTTCTTGCCCTTCAGGAGCTTCTGCTCGGCGCGCAGCTTCTCCCACTCCTTCAGGCCGGCCTTGAAGATGCGTCGGATGTTCTCGACGCCTTCGAGCGTCCAGCGCAGATACTCGTCGGCCTTGTCCTCCTGACCCGTCAGCTCGGCCTGCTCCGAGAAGGTGACGAAGTCCCTGATGTTGAGGCGCGCCGCTTCGAGTTCTTCGCCGACCCTGCACAGCTCCTTCACGGCGATGGGCGAGCGCGAGATGGCTTTCTGGGTCTTGATCTGCCCGCGCTCGATGCGCTTGGCGATGGAGACCTCGCCCTCGCGCGTCAGCAGCGGCACGATGCCCATCTCGCGCAGGTAGAGGCGGACGGGGTCGTTCGTCTTGTCGAGGACGCCGGCCGAGAGGTCTAACTCGATGTCCTCGTCCAACTCGTCGTCGAGGTCTTCGGGCGCGACCGCCGCCGAGGCCGAGACCTCGATGACCCGCTCGTCGGAATCTGTGACCAGGATGTTCGAGCCTTCGAGCTTCTGGAGCACGTCCTCGATGTCGTCGGGCGAGACGATGTTGTCGGGCAGCTCGCGGTTGAGGTCGTCGAACGTGAGGAACTTCTTGTCGCCGCCGAGTTCGAGCAGGCGCTGCATCACGTCTTCCTGGTCTTTCTCTTCCATGCTCATCTTTCGCTATCCACCTCGGGTGCTCGGCTCGCGGGGCGCGTCCCCGGCCGGCCGGCAAGCGGCCGGCCGGCTCTAGGTCGTTGGGGGTGATGTGGGGCCTCCCGCCCGGGGCCGCAAGGCGGAGAGCTGCTTCTCCAGCTCGAACTTTTTCATCAGGAGCGAGCCGTGCCGCTCCGCGTCGCCCGCGCGGCCCGCGGCCGCGATCTCCGCGGCCAGTTCCTTGATGCGCCGGTCGTAGCTCATCAGCCGCAGCGTCGTCAGACACCCCTCGGCCTCCGCGAGGAAAACGTCCACGGCCTCGCCCTCCGCGCGCGCCGACTCGTGCATCCACAGCTCGGGCAGAAACGCCTGCGCCGGGTCGCCGCCCAGAGCCTCGCTCAAAGAGTCGAAGCTGACCTCGAAGCCCCGGCCCTCGGCGCCCCGCAGCGCCTCGAAGACGGCGGCGGTCGCCAGCCCCTCGTAGTCGCTCTCGTGAACCTGTGGCAGGACGTAAGCTCTCAAATCCGCGTCGTGCAGGAGCAGTTCGAGCAGGCGCTTTTCGGCGACGGTCGGCGCGCCGACCGAGGCGCGCGCGACCTTCTTCTTAATCTCGTCGGCGTCCGTCGGCTTCGCGTCGCGCCCGCTGACCGTCTTCCAGAGTTCCTGCCTGAGGCTCAGGTCTTCGACGCGGAGCGAGTCCATCATGATGTCGAAGTATTCGCGCTTCTGAATCGTGTTGCGGACGGCGCGGACGAAGGGCAGCACCTCGGCGACGGCCTCTGACTTCTCGGGCGGGTGATGAAGGTTGCGGTCGCGCATGGCCTGTTCGAGCACGAACTGCATGTGCGGGGCGGCCTCCCCGCGGCGCTGGTTGTACTCGTCAACGCCGCGGGCGCGGACGAACTCGTCCGGGTCGGCGCCCTCGGGGAGGACGAGCACCTTGACTTCAAAGTCTTCCGGCAGCAGAACCTCGATGGCGCGTTTCGCCGCGTTGATTCCGGCGCGGTCACCATCATAATTGACGACCACTTTGCGCGCAAACCTGTTCAGAAGCTTCGCCTGCTCGGCGGTCAGAGCCGTGCCGAGGCTCGCCACGGCGTTGCGCACGCCGTGCTGGAAGGGGACGATTAAGTCCAGATAACCTTCGACGAGGATGGCGAATTTCTTCCTCCGAATCTCCTCGCGCGTGACGGAAAGTCCGAACAGATGACGACCCTTCGTGTAGGCCGCCGTCTCGGGCGAGTTGAGGTACTTCGGCTCGTCGCCCGGCCGCATCGCGCGCGCGCCGAAGGCCACCGCGCGTCCCTGCGCGTCCGTCACGGGGAAGATCAAACGCCCGCGGAAGCGGTCGTAGTAACCGCCCTGCTCCTTCTTCACCACGAGGCCGCTGCGCTCGATCTGCCCGATGGTCGCCCCCTGTCCCTTGAGGTAATTCCCGAGCGCGTCCCAACTGTTCGGCGCGTACCCCAAACGGAAAGTTTTGACGGTCTCCGCGACGATCCCGCGCCCCTCCACGTACTCGCGCGCCGCCTGCGCCTCCGCGTTGTTCTCCGACAGTTGGCGCTCCCAGAACTCCAGCGCCCACGCGTTGAGCTGGACGACCTCGTCGGCGTCCTTCCGCTTCGCCTCGAAGCGCTTGTCGTCCACCAGCTCGGGCAGCGGCACCCCCGCCTTCTCCGCCACCACGCGCACCGACTCCGGGAACGACAGCCCCTCCAACTCCATCACGAAGTTGAAGACCGAACCCCCCTTCCCGCAGCCGAAGCAGTAGAAGATGTTCTTCGACGGGTTGACCGAAAACGACGGCGTCTTCTCCTGGTGGAAGGGGCAGCAGGCCATCCAGTTCGCGCCCTTCTTCTTGAGCGTGACGTAGTCGCCGACCACGCGGACGATGTCCGCCTGCCGCCTCAAATCGTCGATGAAGGTCTGCGGGTAACGCATTGCTTAAGAAGATTCAAACCCACGGGGCGGGCGCGTGGCAAGGGCGCGGGGCAGCCGGCGTCAAACGACCTGCGCGAAGAAGCGTTTTAATTTCTCCGCGTCCAGACGCCCGCCGGTGCGGACGCCGCTGCACACGTCGAGGCCGAAGGGGCGGACGGCCGCGACGGCCTCGGCGACGTTCTCGGCCCGCAGGCCCCCGGCGAGGAAGACGGGGACGGGCGAGGCTTCGACCACGCGGCGGCTCACGCGCCAGTCGTGCGTGCGACCCGTGCCCCCGAGTTCCTTGACGGCGAGGCTCTGGTTGCCCGAGTCGAGCAGCAGCGCGTCCACGTGCCGCGCGACGTTCAAAGCCTCCTCCAGAGACTCCTCGCCGCGGACGTGCACGACCTGCACGAGCGAGACGCCGGGCAGTGCGGCGCGCAGCGCGGAGTAGACTTCGGCGGGCACGCGGTCGCAGAGCTGCAAGGTGTTGACGCGGCAGCGGCGCTGCTGCTCGACGATGGAGGCCGCGTCCTGCCTGCACGTCAAAAGGAAGGTCGCCACCGGCGGCGGCACGCGCGCGGCTATCCCCGCGATGAGCGCCTCGTCAATGACGCCCGGCCCGCTCGGCATCTCCGACACGAGCCCCACGGCCTCCGCCCCGCACTCGACGGCCGCGCGCGCCTCCTCGACGCTCGCGATGCAGCAGACTTTGACGCGCGGCCTCATCAACTCACCTACTGCTTCAGCTCGGCGATAGTGGCGCCCGCGCCGCCCTGGTTCTCGGGGGCGAGCTCGAAGCGCGCGACGTGCGGGTGGTGGCGGAGCAGGTCGGCGACGGCGCGGCGCAGCGCGCCCGTGCCGTGGCCGTGGATGATGCGGATGTGCGAGTGGCCTTCGAGGAACGTCTCGTCGAGGAAGCGGTCGAGCTCGTCGCGCGCGTCGTCGGTGGTGCGGCCGATGAGGTTCAGCTCGGCGTCCACGGACTCGCGCCCGCCCCTGAGTTTGACCTCGGTGCCGCGCTCCTGCATCCGCCGGAGGCGGCCGGCGAGCGTGTCATCCTCCTTCGACTTGCTGCGGGGCTGCGCCTTGACGAGTTCGAGGTTCGAGACCTTCTCGCGGAAGCGCAGGTTGTTGACGCGGACTTCGGCCTCGCCGTCGCTGACGCGCTCGACCGTGCCGGTCATGCCGAGCGTGGTGAGGCGCACCTCGTCGCCGGCCGCGATGTCGCGCGGCGGCTCGTCGGTCGTTGAAGGTGTCGGGGTTCGGGCGTCAGACTCTTCGCGCGCGCCGCGGACGACGCGGACGCCGCCCGTCTCGCCGCCGCCTCCGGGGGCGGTCGCGGCGCGCGCCTCCGTGCGCGCCTTCTGCGCCTCGCGCCGCAGCTCCGCGGCGCGGCGCTCGGCCTCGCGCTCGACGCGGACGCGCTGCGCGCGGTCTTCGATCTTCGAGTAGAGTTCGCGCGCCTGACGCTCGAAGTCGGCGACCGTCCGCTCAAGCTGTCGGGCGAACTCCTGCTGGCGCTCGCGCTCGCGGCGCGCGGCCTCCGTGTCGAGCGAGTTGTAGCGCTCGGCGACGGCGCGGCGCTCCTCTTCGAGCGCGCGGCGCAGGGCTTCCGCCTCCTCGGCCTCGCGCTGGATGCGGCGCAGGTAGGCGTCGGCCGCAAGCGTCCGCTCGTCCACGCGCGAGCGCGCCGCCTCGATGATCTCTTCGGGCAGGCGGAACCGCCGCGCGATTTCGAGCCCGGCCGACGAGCCCGCGACGCCGACGAGCAGGCGGTAGGTCGGCTGCAAGGTGCGCTCGTCGAACTCGACCGAGGCGTTCTGCACGCCCTCCTCGTTCGAGGCGTACATCTTCAACCCCGAGTAGTGCGTCGTCGCGATGACGTGCGCGCCGCACGCGCGGCGGAAGTGGGCGACGACGGCGACGCCGAGGGCCGAGCCCTCCTCGGGGTCTGTGCCCGTGCCGACCTCGTCGAGCAGCACGAGCGCGGGCGCGCGGCACTCTTCGACCATGCGGCGGATGTTCGAGACGTGCGAGGTGAAGGTCGAGAGGTTGGCGGCGAGCGACTGCCGGTCGCCGATGTCCGCGAGCACCGACCGGTAGGGCGGGACGCGCGCCGCGCGCGCCGGCACGTGCAGCCCCGAGAGCGCCATCAGCGAGAGCAGACCCGCGGTCTTCAACACGACGGTCTTGCCGCCCGCGTTCGCGCCCGAGATGACCATCACGGGTTGCAAGGGGTCGAGGCGGAGCGAGACGGGGACGACTTCAAGTCCCTGCTCGCGCAGGTTCTCTTCGAGCAGCGGGTGTCGCGCCTCGACGAGTTCGAGGGCGTCCCCTTCGTCAATCACGGGCTCGACCGCGCGCAGGTGCGCGGCGAGCGCGGCCTTGGCGTTGACGAAGTCGAGCTCGGACACGGCTTCGGCCGCAAGCCCTATCGCGGGCACCTCGGCGCGCAGCTCTTCGGTGAGCGTCGAGAGGATGCGCGTGACCTCGCGCTCCTCGGTCTCGCGCAGCGCCTGAAGCTCGTTGTTGGCCTCGATGGTCTCTAAGGGCTCGACGAAGACGGTCGCGCCCGAGGAGGAGAAGCCGT
>DAIRFV010000089.1:0-4090 GCA_036794905.1 Pyrinomonadaceae bacterium
GTAAGAGGGTGGTTGGGTGCTGGGTGTTGGGTGCCGGGGAGGACGAGCGGCTCTTACCCAACACCCAGCACCCAACACCCAACACCCTCTTACCCGCCTGCTGCTTGCTCGAAATTTGTAGCGGCGAAGACAGACTCCAGCGACAGGCCGCGTGCTAAAGTACGCGCCTGATGTCTCAGGACGGCGAGTCGAAACGTTTGGGCGACGTGACGGTGGGCGAGGCCAAGCGCGCGGCCATCTACGCGGTGCTGATCGCGCTGGCGCTCTTCCTCTTCGTGCGGCTGCTCGGCGAGGTGCTGGTGGCGCTGCTGCTGGGCGCGGTGGCCGCGGCGTATCTGCTGCCCGTGCAGGAGTGGCTGGAAAGGCGCCTGCGCGCGCGCGCGGGGAGCGCGCTCATCACCATCGCGCTCATCGTCGTGCCGCTGGCGGCGACCGTCGGCTACGGCTGGTACGAGATGTCGGGCTACACGGCGCAGGTGCAGGACGAGCGGCGGCGCGAGGAGATCGTCGCCGGCATCAGCCAGTCGCTCTCCGAGTACGTCGCCGTCGAGAAGACGCGCGCCGTCCTCCAGAACGCCTTCGCCGAGGCGTTCGTCCGCTCGGGCGAGGCGCTCGCCGACGTGAAGAAGCGCACGGCGATGCTGCTCGTCTCGGCCACGGTCTTCTTCTTCACGCTCTTCTACGTGCTGACGCAGCGCGTGCGGCTCGCGGCCTACATCAAGCTGCGGGTGCCGGGCGACTTCCTGCCCTTCTACGAGCGGCTGGGCGAAAACGTCGGCGGCGCCCTGCGCGGCGCGCTCTTCGCCGTGATGGTTGACCAGACGGCCAAGGCCGTCGTCATCCTCATCATGAACCTCGTCTTCGGCGTGCCGCTGGCGGTGGCGCTCGCGCTCGTCACCTTCCTCATCGGCTTCTTCCCCATCCTCGGCGAGTGGGCCGTCTACATCCCCGTCAGCATCTTCCTCCTCGTCTTCCAGCACCGGCCCGGCGCGGCCGCCGCCTACTTCCTCATCGGCGTCGCCATGACGGTCTGCTCCTCGCTCTTCCTCCGCCCGAAGCTCGCCGCGCGCAGCGCCGAGCGCTTCAACTTCTACTGGATGCTGGTGGGACTGGTGACGGGCGTCTACGCCTTCGGCATCCCCGGCATCGTGCTGGGCCCCGCCATCCTCGGCTTCGCCAAGGCCATCATGGACACGCTCGTCGGCGAGGTGAAGTACGAGACCTCGCTCCTGAAGGAGGAGCGCGCGCAGGCGAAGGAAGGGAGCGCCGAGACGCAGGACGGCGAGAGGGGCGAGGGGCGGAGGGCCGGCTCCGCGGGGCTGGCAGGCGGCTGAGCGTTGACTTGGCGCGGCGGTTGGAGTAGTAGATTCGTGCGCCCGACGCGGCCGTTGGCCGACTCAGACACTCACGGCGAAGGCACCGCCCTATGAAAGACTTCTTCATCAGCTACACGCACACGGACGAGCGCTGGGCCAAGTGGGTCGAGGCGACGCTGAAGGCGGAGGGCTACACGACCGCTAGCATGGCCAGCGGCTTCGGCCCCGGCTCGCACTTCATCATCGAGATGCACCGCGCAGCCTCCGACTGCCGGCGCACGCTCCTCATCCTGTCGCCCGCCTACCTCGAATCGGAGTACACGCTGATCGAGTGGGCGGCGGCCGTCTCCGAAGACCCGACGGGGAGCAAGCGTAAACTCCTGCCCGTGCGGGTCGAAGCCTGCAAGCCCACGGGGCTGCTGAGCTCGATGGTCTACTGCGACCTCGTCGGGCTCGAAGAGGTGGAGTCGCGCGAGAGGCTGCTCGACGCCGCGCGGGTCACCGGCGACGCCGACGCGGGGCCGGCGGCCTTCCCGGGGAAGGCCGCCTTCCCCGGCGGCGCGCGCACGCGGCCCGCTCCGGCCGTCGCCGACCGCTCCGAGGGGGCGCGCGCGGCCAAAGAACTGCTCGGCGTCCTCCGCACGAGCCACAAGACGTTCATCGCGCAGTGCCGCGTCAGGAACGAGCTGCACGACGCCGTGCGCGCGCGCCTCGGCGTGAAGGAGGGGCTGGAGTACGAAAGGTTCTTCAACCGCTTCTACGGCCGGATGACCGGCGAGGAGAAGTTCGTGCACGGCATCGTCCGCGCCTACACCGAGAACATCCTGAGCAAGCAGAACGCGCGCGCCCTGGAGATTCTCGATGCGCACCCGCACTTGGAAGAGTCGGTGGAACTGCTGCCGGAGCTGCGCGACCACCTGACGATCTGGCTCGGCAAGTACAAATCGGTCTTAACGGATGAGTCGGCGTGCCTCTGCTACGTCGGCGTCGAGGAGGGCTTCCCTTTCCCCGCCGGGGTCGAGAAGAAGCTCCAGGCGTATGTGGGCGGTTCCGGGTGAGGTCGTACGGCCCGGCGCGAGGCCGCGCGGGCGCTAGCCGGGCGGCCAGGAGAGCTTGCGGCCGCCGAGCACGTGCAGGTGGATGTGGAAGACCTCCTGCCCGGCGTCGGCGTTGGTGTTGATGACGGTGCGGTAGCCCGAGTCGGCGTGCCCTTCTTCGCGCGCGACGCGCGCGGCGACGAGCAGCAGGTGGCCGAGCAGGGCTTCGTCATCCTCACCCGCTTCGTTCAAGGAGGCGACGTGCGCGCGCGGGATGACGAGCGCGTGCGTGGGCGCCTGCGGGTTGATGTCGCGGAAGGCGATTGCGCGTTCGTCCTCGAAAATCTTCGCCGCGGGGATCGCGCCCGCGACGATCTTGCAGAAGATGCAGGTCTGTTCGGCCATTTGCAGTCAGTCCTTAAAGTCGGAGTGGGTGCCGCCGGCTGAGAATTCTACCCCAAACCCTCCTCAACGCCACGAAGGGGCCAGGCCGCCGCGCACGAGCAGACGCGCGCCCGTGCCGTCCGTCCGCATCAACCACAGGTCAACGTCCTGGTCGTCGTCCATCTTCCTGGCGCGCTCGAAGACGACCCACGCGCCGTCGGGCGAGACGTCGAAGGCGCGCGCGTACTCGCCCTCGAACTTCGTCAACTGCGTGGCGCGCTTCGTCGCGAAGTCGTAGCGGAAGAGGTTCCCGAACTCGTAGGCGAGGTCGGGGAACGTGTAGAGGAAGCCGGAGCCGTCGGGCAGCCAGCGCAGGCCGGCGACGAGTTGGAGGTCGAGTTCGCTGAAGGCGTGGAGTTTCGTGCCGGGGTGCGTGCCGCCCTCCCGGGCGCGGTGGATGCTGGTGCCTTCGCCGTCGGAGTTCGCGCTGTAGATGATCTGGTCGGCGAGGGCAGGCGTCGGCCCCCAGTCCCACGCGCACGCGCCCGGCGGCGGCTCGCCCCCGAAGAGCTTGTCGAAGACCAACTCGCCGGGCCTGGGACGCGCGGGCACGGTGTTGATGAGGCAGAGGCCGTTGCGGTAGCTCAGGCGCGAGCCGTCGCTGCGCCAGACGGGGCGGAAGGCGCCGAAGAGCGGGATGCCGTCGCCGCTGATGCCGAAGGCCGGCGCGTTGATTGTGCGCCCGGCCTTCACGTCCACGCCGGGGATGAACCAGCGGTGCTGCCCGTACATCGCGACGACGGGCTGCGCGTGGTCGCCGAAGTCGGCCACGGACTTGAAGAGGAGCGTTCTGGAAGAGCCCGGCGGCAGCGTGACGGCCTGCGGCTCGTCCGCGCCGACGACGTAGACGAAGAAGACGCCCGCGCTCGCGCGCGCCTGCTGCCAGGCGGGCTGCTCGTTGCGCACGGTGACGCTGACCGAGCCCTTCGGGTAGCGCGCGAGTTCGGAGTGGTCGGGCGCGTTCGTTATCTTGCGGAAGCCCTTGCCGTCGGGGCCGACGGCGTAGAGGTCGGCGTGGAAGAGCGAGGCGACGTTCAGGTGGCTGCTTGAGAAGGCCAGTTCCTGGCCGTCGGGTCGCCACGCGAGGTCGTGGATGGCCGAGCCCTCTTTCGCGTACGGGTGCGTCCAGAGTTGGCGGTCGCCCGTCCCGTCGGACTCAATAAGGCGAATCTCCGTCCCGCCGCGGACGTAGGCGATGGTGCCGCGCGGCGGCGCGGCAGAAGCCCCCGGCGCGGTGGCGGGAGCCGGACTCTGTCCGGGCGGCGCGGCCGCGGGCGGCGCGTTCGTTTGAGC
>DAIRFV010000089.1:4190-20202 GCA_036794905.1 Pyrinomonadaceae bacterium
GCGCCCGCCGTGTTCGTCTGGGCGGCATCCGTGGCGGGCTGATTCTTCCCGACGACGGCGGCGACCGTCGATTGAATCGACGCGGCGTTCGGGGTCTGCCCCGACGCGGGCGCGGCCGGAAGACCCGGCGCAGCCTCCCGTCCGTCCTGCGAAGCGGCCGCGCCGGCCGCCGGCCGCACGGCGCGCCCGTCGCCCCGGCGGCCGTATGTGAAGTTGTCGAGGAGCAGCCCCGACTGCCCCCGCGCCGGGCGGAAGCTGATTGCGACGATCTCCGCTTCGGAGATGAAGCCGACGAACGCGGCGGCCGGACGGTTGAGCGTGTTGACGACGACCGTGTGTTCACGCCCGTCGGCCGTCGCCGCGGTGACTTCGATTGTCCCGACGTAAGGCTGATGCGTCCAGAGGTCGCAGCCGGCGGCCGTCGTGCCCGGGGGGAGCCTCACGTCGAGCGATGCGTTGTCGGGCCGATTCGGCGCGGCCCAGCTGAGCGCGGGGAGCGTCCCCGTGTTGTGCATCGGGTTCCCCGCGCCGTAGTGCGCGCTCAGGACGTAGATGAGCCCCGGCCCGAACCTCGCGCCGCCGCTCGCGCGGAAGGTCACGCCGCCCACCGCCAGCCCCTCCTCCGGCCGGTGCTTGGCGAACCCGCGCGCCGGCGACGCCGAATCGAAGGTGATGGTGGAAAGCCCCCGGGACGCCGCGCCGAATGCCTCGCGGCTGTCGAGATGTTCGACGGCCGACTGTGCCGCGCCGCCGGCCGCGAGCCAGAGCGCGGCCGAGGCGACGAGCGCGTACAGTCCGACCCTCATGCGAGAGTTACTTCTCAAGGTCGCTTACTCCTGCGTGTGTTCGCGCGGCGCGGAAGGGGGTGCGCCGCCGCCTTCAAAGGGGCAAAGGAGGGGAGAGACAACGAGGCGCCCGGGGCCCGCCCGGACGGCGGCGGACTCCGGGCTCCTGCTTTACGGGTAGATGTACTCGGGCCAGTCGAGGTCTTCGGCCGCCCGCGAATCGCCCTTCACGCCCGCGGGGGCGATGCCCCTTACTTCGCCGTCGTGCCCTTCATCATCCGGCTCGAAACGTCTCGGGCTCGCGGCGCCCGCGGGCACGACGAGCGTGTACCAGACGAGCACGCAGGCGAGGACGAGCGCGAGGAGTTGCCGCCTCAACTCCTCCCTGCCGAGCGGCGAGCGCCGCCTCACCTCTAAGCTCAAAGCCGCCGTCATGCCGTGACCGTCTCCACCGGCGGGAGCTGCGCCGTGACCGACTCGCGCAGGCGCTCGATGTCGGCGCCGACGGCGCGCAGCTTGGCCTCGATCTTCTCGTAGCCGCGGTCGATGTGGTAGACGCGGTCGATGATGGTCTCGCCTTTCGCCGCGAGCCCCGCCAGCACGAGCGAGGCGGAGGCGCGCAAGTCCGACGCCTGCACGCGCGCGCCCGAGAGCTGCGCGGGGCCTTCGACGACGGCCGTGCTGTTGCTCTCGACGCGGATGCGCGCGCCCATGCGCTGCATCTCGGAGGCGTGCATGAAGCGGTTCTCGAAGATGGTCTCGACGACGCGCGCGCTGCCTTCGGCCTGCGTCAGGAGAGCCATGTACTGCGCCTGCATGTCGGTCGGGAAGGAGGGGTAGGGCTCGGTCGTCACGTCGCGCGCCTTGAGCCCGCCGGGGCCGCGGCGCGCGTGCAGGGTCGTCGGGTTGACCTCCTCGATCTCGACGCCGGCCTCGCGCAGCCGTTCGACGACCGCCGTGAGATGCTGCGGCTGACAGTCCTTCACCTCCAGCTCGCCGTCGGTGATGGCGGCGGCGACGAGGAACGTCCCCGTCTCGATGCGGTCGGGGATGATGGTGTGCTCGGCGGCGCCCAGAGCTTCGACGCCCTCGATGGTGATGGTGTCCGTGCCCGCGCCGCGCACGCGCGCGCCCATGCGGTTGAGCAGGTCTGCGAGGTCTTCGACCTCGGGCTCGCGGGCGGCGTTACGCAAGATCGTGGTGCCGCGCGCGAGCGTCGCCGCCATCAGAAGATTCTCCGTGCCCGTCACCGTCACCTTCGGGAAGGTCACGTCGGAGCCGACGAGGCGGCCCCCCTTCGGCGCGCGCGCGACGATGTTGCCCGACTCCAGACTCACCTGCGCGCCGAGCAGTTGCAGCGCTTCGAGGTGCAGGTCAATCGGGCGCGTCCCGATGGCGCAGCCGCCCGGCAGACTGACCTTCGCCTTGCCGAAGCGCGCCACGAGCGGCCCGAGCGCGAGCACGGAGGCGCGCATCGTCTTCACCAGATCGTACGGCGCCTCGAACAGCTCGATGTTGGCGGCCGTGATCTTGTGCGTGCGCAGGTCCGGGACGAGCACCGTCGCGCCGAGGTCTTCCAGCAGGCGGCGCTGCGTCATGCAGTCGCGCACGTACGGGACGTTGTGCAGCGTGACCGTCTCGGGCGTCAGGATGGCCGCCGCCAGACACGGCAGCGCCGAGTTCTTCGCCCCGCTGACCGTCACGCGCCCGCTCAAGGGGCGGCCGCCTGTGATTCTAAATCTATCCATAATGTTATTAGGGAGTCAGGTCGCGCGGATTTTAGCACGCCCCGAGAAACGCTGACCACTGGGCCCCGAGCTTCTCATCCGTCGTTCAGACGGAGGACGACGGTGCGCGGGATGCCTTGCAGGTCAAGGCGTATGTCGAGCAGCGTCCAGACCCGCCGCTCGACGAGCGCGGAGACCTGCCCGTGCTGTCCGAAGCCGATCTCGACGAGGAGGTGCCCGCCGGGCTTGAGGAACTCGGGCGCTTGCGTCAGGAGGCGGCGGATGACCGAGAGGCCGTCGCCGCCGGGCGTGAGCGCGGCGCGCGGCTCGTGGTCGCGCACCTCCTTCTGAAGCCCCGCGAGGTCTGACTCGGCGATGTACGGCGGGTTCGAGGCGACGAGGTCGAAGCGAACCCCTCGGTGCTCCCCTTCGCGCAGGGCGTCGAAGCAGTCGGAGGCGAGCGGCCGCAAGCGTTCGGCGACGCCGTGGCGCGCGGCGTTGCGCGCGGCGAACGCGAGCGCCGCGGGCGAGAGGTCGAGCGCGAAGCCGCGCGCGTCCGCGCGCTCGTGCAGCAGCGTGACGGCGATGCAGCCCGAGCCCGTGCCCACGTCGCACAGCAGCGGCGCCTGAGTCCCTTTCAGAAGTTTCAGCGCCTCTTCGACGAGCAGCTCCGTCTCCGGGCGCGGGATGAGCACGCCGGGGCCGACCTCGAACTCAAGCCCGTAGAACTCCTGCCGGCCGGCGATGTACTGGAAGGGCTCGCCCGCGGCGCGGCGCCCGACGCACGCGCGGAAGTCCGCGAGCCGCGCGCCCGTCAGAGCCTCGTCCGCGTGCGTGAGGAGAAACGCGCGGTCGCGCCCGAGCGAGTGCGCGAGGAGCGTCCCGGCCTCGCGCCGCGGCTCGGCCACACCCGCGACGCGCAAAGCGCCCGCAGCCTCGCGCAGCGCCTCCGCAATCGTCAAAGACTCCTCAAGCCCCTCGTTCATTTCAGTCAACGAGCCCCCCTGCGATTTCTGTCGGCAATACGCCCGAGCCGCCCGCGCGTGGCCTGCGTGGGCGGGGCTGGGCTATAATACGCGGCAACAGAGGCAAGACAAAAAACCGTTTCCGCGCGCGCCGGCCGGGCTCTCCCGCCCGGGGCGTTCGCGGCGGATTCAAGGAGGGAATCAAGAGGTGAAGGCCGAGCTACACATCGTAGGCATGCGCGGCGACTCGTGCGCCGCGCTCATCAAGGACACGCTCGAAGACACGGCCGGCGTCCACAGCGCCGACGTCAACTTCGGCGGCAAGACGGCGGTCGTCAACTTCGACGAGAACGTCGTGCAGCAGAAGACGCTCATCAAGAAGATTCAGGACATCGGCTACAACGCGACCGAGGGCGAACAGCAACAGGGGGCGACGAACAATGGCTGAAGAGACGGCGGTGAACTCGCAGATCACGGACGCGGCGGAGGGGACGGACGACAACCCGGTGGACGACCGCGGCACGGACGCGGCCGGCGGGCTGGAGCTGCTGCGCCGCCTGCGCGACAACGGCTTCGGGTCGGACGACGAGAAGTTCGCCGTCGCCCTCGGCCGCCCCGCCAAAGAGGTCGCGGCCTGGATGGACGGCTCCGAGCCCCCCGACGACGACATCATCATGAAGGCCCGCGGCATCGCGCAGGAGCGGGGGATCGAAATCGAGTAGTCAGGAGACAGTAGTCAGTAGACGGTAGCGCTCCGCGCCGCGGTCGTTGATGACGACCGGCCGGGTTGCTGCCGATAAGGTCTTTCTACTGACTACTGTCTACTGGCTACTGACTACTGACTACTCGAACAATGAACGACAAGGTCAGCCGCGCCGCCGCCGCGCTCGTCGAATCGTACGAGCACGGCGGCGTGAAGATTCACCACCTCGACCGCAGGCCGCTGCCCTCGCGCGACGCGGCCGTGGCCGTGCTCGACGCGCTCCAGGAGCTGCTCTTCCCCGGCTACACCGGCGCGCAGGGGTTGACGGGCGCGGGGCTGCGCCTGCACGTCGAGTCGCGCGTGGCGTGGCTCTACGAGACTTTGACCGAGCAGATCGCGCGCGCCGCGGGGCACGGCCACCGGCTCGAAGACGCCTGCCCCGTCACCGAGCGGCAGGCGACCGAGTGCGCCGAGGAGTTCATCGCGCGCCTGCCCCAGGTGCGCGAAATCCTCGCCACGGACGTGCGCGCCGCCTACGAGGGCGACCCGGCCGCGCGCTGCTACGACGAGATCATCTTCAGCTACCCGGGACTCTACGCCATCATGACGTACCGGCTCGCGCACGAGCTGCACGAGCTGGACGTGCCGCTCATCCCGCGCATCATGACCGAGCACGCGCACAGCCGGACCGGCATCGACATCCACCCCGGCACGCGCGTCGGCCCCGCCTTCTTCATCGACCACGGGACGGGCGTCGTCGTCGGCGGCACGGCCGTCATCGGCTCGGGCGTCAAGCTCTACCAGGGCGTCACGCTCGGCGCCTTCTCCTTCGACAAGGACTCCGACGGCCAACTCGTCCGCCACACCAAGCGCCACCCGACCATCGAGGACGACGTGGTCATCTACGCGGGCGCGACCATCCTCGGCGGCGACACCGTCATCGGCCGCGGCTCCGTCATCGGCGGCAACGTCTGGCTCACGCACTCCGTCCCGCCCGGCACCCGCGTCCTCCAGGACTCGCCCCGCCTGCGCATCATCACCGCCGAAGAGGCCGCCGCCGCCTCCTGAACGAACCGAGGATTTGAAACGGCCATCCCGCGGCGGGGCGGCACACATCCTATGCGCGACGCGGCGCAGGCTCCTTCGCTCCGCGCGGCATCTCCCCGCAAACTTGTGCGGACATGACCGGACGAGGAGGAGATTCTTATGGACCACGTTTGGAGTCGTCGGAACTTCGTGAGCGGCGCGGGGCTGGCGCTGCTGATGCTGTTCGCGGCCGCCCCGGCGGCGCTGGCGCAAAACGACCGGCAGACGCGCTACGCCATCGAGCGCGCGCAGATCGGCGTGAGCGGGAAGATCATCGAGGAGCGCGGCGGCACCTGGACGGACGTGGCCTTCGACCAGGCGCGCACGCAGACCTGGCGCATCTCCGACAGGCAGACGGGCGTGCGCGGCGCCGGCACACACGCGCCCGGCGGCTCGAACTCGCGCTCCTTCACCTACGAGGCGACCGTCAACCACCGCAACGGGAACATCGAGCGCGTCAGCTACGACTGGGGGCGCGGCGGCGGCGGGGGCGGCGGCAACCGGCGCGTCCCGCGCTGGCTCGTCGGCCCCTGGAACGGCCGCAGCCCCTCGAACCAGCGGCGCGTCTCCGTGACGGTCGGGAGCGACGGGCAGGTCTCGGCCCTCTACAACAACGGCTCGCGCGACGAGGGCCGGTATGACAACGGGCGGATACGCTTCAACAACTCGACCGAGTGGGAGGTGAGCCGCGTGGGGGATGGCTTCCGCGCCGCCGCGGGCTCGCGCTCGGAGGTCTTCAGGGGCGGCATGGGCAGCGGCCGCGACGACGACGACGACAACGCGCGCGTCCCGCGCTGGGCGCGTGGGACGTTCCGCGGCACGACCGGCAGCGGCGAGTCGGAGCTGACCATCCGCGCCGACGGCACCGCGACCGCGCGCTCGCTCACGAGGAACCAGACCTTCCAGGGCAGCTACTCGAACGGCAGGCTGCGCTTCGACTGGGGCACCTTCGAAGTTCAGCGTGAGAACGACGGCATCCGCACCATACAGGTCAACAACCGCAACAACCAGACCTCCTACCGTCGCACCGGCAACTGACGGCTCCTGGCTGTCGGCCGTCGGCTTTTAAGCTAAAACAGAGGGCTAAAAGCTGACGGCCGACAGCCAAAAGCTCTATTGGAACCGGGCGGGCATTAGGAGTTTCTAGAGGACGTTAGACAGAGAAGTTTTCCATTCCTTCGTTGGTGCGTGCCGCAACCCCCAAGTCCTTTCGGACTGGGGGTTCGGTCGTTTCAGGGGCGGAAAGTTAAACGAGGTTGGCCGGTGGGAGGGAGCGATCCTCGATGAGCGCCTTTTCGAAAAGCCTGCTGCTGTTCCTGCTGAACTGGCTCGACGCGCAATTGACCATCATCTGGGTGCGCGGCGGCCATGCGACCGAGGGCAACGGCCTGATGGCCTACCTGCTCGACCTGGGCAACGCGCCCTTCCTCTCGGCCAAACTGACCGTCGGCGCGCTCGTCGCCTACACGCTCTACCGCTGCTCGCACCTCGCGCTGGCGCGGCGCGGCCTGCAAGTGACGCTCGGCCTCTACCTCGCGCTGATGTTCATCCACGCCGCCACGGGCGCCTCCGCCCTCGGCTGGCAGCCGCCCGAAGCCCTCGCCGCCGTCTTCCTCCTGCCCTCAAAGGTCTACGCCCTGCTCTCGTAAGCAAGTAGACAGTAGACAGTAGTCAGCAGTCAGTAGAAATACAAAGCGGCACGCCCGGTTTGAAGTCTGTGGCGCGCCGCCCCTGTTTTCCTACTGGCTACTGACTACTGTCTACTGCTTTTCCCCTGGAACTTTTTCGCCGCGCCGCCTGAAACCTTGACGGGAGTGCGCCCGCGCGAACTGTCACGTCCGCCGCTTCGTAGTAAGATTGTCTCCCGCGCAAAAAGGGGCTCGGACGCCGGGGGCGCAACGCCGCCCGCGCGGGGCGGCATCTTAGTTGCGATACCATTTCGGCAGGTGATTTATGAGACCTTCAAGGAACAGAGCCATGTATAACGTCACCGCACGTCAAATCCTTTCCATCGCACTTCTTTCGGCCTTCATGGCGGCGGCGGGCGTCGCGTGCTTCGACCGTTGGGGCGGGCGCCTGCAGCAACCGACCGCGGCCTTCAACAGCGAAGACCCGGCCACCGCGGGCATCGCCGCCGTCGCAGACCCCTCGGTCGCCACCGACGAGCAGAACAACATCGAGGTCTTCCGCGCCATCTCGCCCGGCGTCGTCTCGATCAGCACGACGCGCCAGGCGCGCAGCTTCTTCGACGCCGGCCGGCGCGGCGGCGGCACCGGCTCGATCATCGACGACCAGGGCCACATCCTGACCAACTACCACGTCATCGAGGACGCCGACCAGGTCACCGTCAGCCTCGGCGGCGACAAGACCTACCCGGCGCGCGTCATCGGCCGCGACCCCGACACGGACCTCGCGGTCATTAAAGTCGAAGGCGCGCGCGAGGCTCTGAAGGTCGTCCCGATGGGCGACAGCGACCGCCTCTCGGTCGGGCAGAAGGTGCTGGCCATCGGCAACCCGTTCGGCCTCGACCGGACGCTGACGACCGGCGTCATCTCCGGACTCCAGCGCCCCATCGAGGCGCGCAACGGCCGCATCATCGAGGGCGCCATCCAGACCGACGCCTCCATCAACCCCGGCAACTCGGGCGGCCCGCTGCTCGACTCGCAGGGGCGCATGATCGGCATCAACTCGCAGATCCTCTCGCCCGACGGCGGCGGAAGCGTGGGCGTCGGCTTCGCCGTGCCCGTCAACATCGCCAAGCGCATCCTGCCGCAGCTCATCCGCGAGGGGCGCGTCGTCCGCCCGAAGCTCGGCGTCTACTCGCGCGCCGTCACCGACCTGCGCGGCATACGCCTGCCGGTTAACGAGGGGCTGCTCATCCTCCAGCTCGACCCGAACGGCTCGGCCGCGGCGGCGGGTCTGCGCGGGCTCTCCGAGTCGGCCGACGGCGACCTCGTCATCGGCGACATCATCACCTCGATTGACGGCGAGAAGGTCGAGAGCCAGAACGACCTCTACCGCATTCTCGACAAGCACCAGTTCAACGACACCGTCCAGGTCGAGCTCGTCCGCGGCAACGGCCAGCGCGCGACCGTCCCCGTCCGCCTGCTCCCGGAGCGCGGCCAGCGCGGCACCACCCGCCGCGAGTGACGGAGGCCGAGAGACCGTAAACCACCGCAGACACGGAGACACGGCTTGTTGACTACCGTCTTCAAGCCGTGTCTCCGTGTCTGCGGTGGTTTAGCTTTCCCTGACACTTATGCGTTTGACTTCGACGCCCGCCGGCCTCTAGCCTTTCCCCGTGGCCGAGACAGAGCACTTCGTCAACGACGGCTCGGGCTGGGAGTGCAGGCGCTGCCGCGCCGCGGCGGACGCTTCGCCCGCGCCCGACGAAGGGCCGGGGCGCTTCTTCCGCGAGGGCGAGGCCGAGGGCGGCGGCCCGCGCCTGTCTTCGGGCGCGCGCGCGAGCTGGGCCGACGCCGAGCGCAGGCGGCTCCGCTGCCCGCGCTGCGGCGTCGAGGAGCGCGTCGGCCGCGTGGAGAGTCTTTCCTGATGGGTCTGCTTTCGTCAGGCGAGCCGGGCGAGAGGCGGCCCGGGATGAGCTGGCTCGAACGCGCCGAGTGGTTCTTCGCCTGCCTCTTCTTCTTCGCGGGCTTCTTCTACCTCACGCGCGAGGCGAAGACCGACCTCCAGTGGTACTTCCGCGTCGTCTCGTTCTTCGTCGGACTGCTGGGCTGGGCGGCCGTGCAGTTCTTCAAGCGCCGGAGGTGAGCCCGCCGTCCCCTTTCGGGAACTTTAGAATTCGCGGCGTGTGTCTTCAGTCATGCTCAGCCGCGAGTTCTACTTCTACCTCAATTACTACTTCGCCACGCTCTGCGCGCCCGCGCTCGTCATCGCCCTCTTCGTCCTCTACCTTTACCACAAAGACAGGAGCCGGCGGCCCTAAGACTGCGACGCGCCGAAGAGCCGGCGCAGCTCGGCGACGCGCTCCTCCGGCGCGCCGTAACGCTCGCGGTAGTCTTCGATGCTGGCGCGGATGGTTTCGAGCGCGGCCTCGCGGTCGTAGACGTCTGCGATCTCGACGCGGCGCGGCGATTCCTGCGGCAGTTGCTTGTAGGTCAGGAAGTAGTGCTGGAGTCGCTCGACGAGTCCGGGCGGCGCTTCACGGAGGTCTTTGATGTGGCCGTAGGCCACGTCGTTCTCAAGCACGGCGATGATCTTGTCGTCGGCCTCGTCGCCGTCCACCATGCGCAGTCCGCCGACGGGCACGGCGCGCACGAGGAAGTTGGCGTGCGCGGCCGGCCGCTCCGTCAGCACGCAGATGTCCATCGGGTCGCCGTCGCCGCGGATGGCGCGGTCGCCGCCCACGGTCTCGCGGCACAGCTCGCCCACGCGGTCGCCGCAGAAGGTCTGCGGGATGAAGCCGTAGAGCGTCGGCGGGAACGAAGAGAAGCGCTGCGGCCGGTCGACGCGCAGGTGCCCCGAAGCCTTGTCGAGCTCGTACTTGACGGCGTCGGTCGGCACGATCTCGATGTACGCGTTGACGATGGCGGGCGCCGTCCCGCCCGGCGGCACCCCGTGCCACGGGTGCGCCTGAAACATCAGCCCGAGCAGACGTTCGAGCCCATTCTCGTCTTCGGCCATTCCCTTCGATTCCTTCCCTTAAGCCGCGCCCGGCCTCGTGATAAAATCCCGCACGACTCGCCGCAAGTGTTTAGCGAATTATGTGCGCGCCGGGTCGAAGCTGTCCACGCGCCGCGAGAAGTTTCGGGCGCGAGTCTCCCTTAAATTTCATGTCCGCCACGACGACGACAACGACGACGACGCTGAAGGAGGCCGCGGCCTCGGGCGCAGTCTCGATGCGCTGGCTCATCAGCGCGCGCGAAGACCTCGTGTGGTTCATCGGGTCGGTCGTGACGAGCTATCTGCTTTTCGCGCTCTACGTGTGGGGCTGGGTGCCTCTGGTGCCGATGGTGGCGGCGTGGGCGATTCTGGTGGACGCGCCGCACGTCTTCGCGACCTTCTCGCGCACCTACTTCGACCGCGAGGAGCGGCGCGCGCGCTCCAAGCTCCTCTGGTGGTCGCTGCTGTTTTTCGCCGCGGGGCCTCTGGCCGTTCTGGCCGGCCTCGGCTTCCTCTTCTTCTTCCTCGCGGCGCTGTGGGCCTACTACCACCTCGTCAAGCAGCACTACGGCTTCATGGTGCTCTACAAGAAGAAGAACGCAGACCTCTCCCCGGCGGACAACTTCCTCGACCGCGCCTTCCTCCTCCTGGCCTTCACGTACCCGTTCGTCTGGTTCGTCGCGCACGACGAGGAGGCTCTGCGGCGCGTGCCCGCGGGGCTGCACACGTGGCTGGGGGCGTCGGAGTCGGCGCTGCTCGCGCTGACCGTCGCGGCGGCGGCGGCGTGGGCGGGAAGGCAGGTGCAGAGGGCGTTGCTCGGCCTGCCGCTCGACGTGCCGAAGTACCTTCTGCTGGCGGCCGCGATCCCGATGCACTGGGTCGTGCTGCTGACGCCGATGCCGCACAAGCCCATCGCCATCGTCGCGATGCTGACCATCTATCACAACTTCCAGTACCACCGCCTCGTCTGGTTTCACAACCGCAAGTACGCGCGCGACGGCGGGTGCCGGGAGCGCCACGGCGCGGCCGAGTTCATCAGCCGCAGGCTGCTGCACTACGTCGCGCTCGGCGTCCTCTTCGGCGTCTGGTACCAGGTGCCGCGCCAGTACGTCAACCACGCTTCAGACCCCGAGGCTTTCGTCACGCAGCTCATCTCGGGCTTCCTCTGGGGCTACGCGCTGCTGCACTACTACCTCGACTCCAAAATCTGGCGCGTGCGCCGCGACCCCTCGGTCGGCAAGGCGCTCCGGATGGACTGAGCCCCAACCCGACGCCCATGACTTAACAAAATGAGAAGGCCGCGCGGACGAATCCGCGCGGCCTTCCCTTCCCCCTTGTTCTTCTCGCCGGCCGACTACTTCCGGTTCTCTTTGTTCGTGTCGGCCACGGCCTTGAGCGCCTGGAAGGTCGGCGGCCAGAGGCCGACGAAGATCGCCGCCGACTTCTTGCCCGCGAAGAAGAGCGCGAGCGAGCCGCCGATGGAGGCCAACGTCAGGATGTGGAACAGGCTCACGCCGGCCGCGCCCTTCGTGGACTCGTCCATCGTGCGGAGCGTCGATTCGACCACGTCCTTGCCCGCCGTCATGCTTTGATTGCCGGTAAAAGTAGAAGTATCCTGCGCCACCTTCGAAGCTGCTGTTGACATGTAAATCTTCCCCCTGTTCGTTCCCTGTAAGTTGATGATTTGGTCAGTCGAGTTCCCCGCCGGAATCCGCCCGCCCTTTGAGTAACGCCACCCCGAAGAGCACGATGAGCGAGAGCCCCGCTATGAACAGGCCCCGCCTGCCCTTCGTCCCGTTTCGGTTCGCAACGTCTGACATACCCATGTGTGTTGCTACTACTGTGCCGCGCCCTCACACCACTCGCGTGTGACGCGGTGGCGGTACTCGAAGAGGCGGCGCAGGCGCGGCTCGACCAGAAACGGCGCGGCCAGGCGGCCGAGCACGCCCAGCGGCGTCTCGTATTCGACCTCGTCCCGCAGCAACGCACCCTTTTCGTGCGGCTCGACGAAATGCCTGTGCCGCCAACTCTTGAAAGGCCCGGAGACCTGTACGTCCTCGAACATACGCGGCGGGTCGTAGGCCGTGTGCCGCGCCAGCCAGCGCACCTTGAGCAGCCCGAGCAGGCGCGTCTCGATCAGGGCCTCGGAGCCGACGCGCAGGTCTGCGGCCGCGCTGACCACGCGCGCCGGCTCCCAGGGCGGCGTCAGGCGCTTGAGCGCGTCCGGCAGTTCGTGAAAGCCGAAGACGCGCTCGGGGGATGCGCCGATGACGCTCTGCTGCAAAAAGATCATGGCTCAAAACGCGTGGACGCCTGGACTCCGGAGCCGCGACGCCCCGCGTGCGTCCGGCGCCTGGCGTCCGTCGGGGAGGCGACCGCGCCTCCAAACATGAGCGACTTGAGAACGTTTGCATAGTACATGAAACGCTCAAATCGTGCATGTCAAAATATTGACAAAGTGAGTCCATTTTAGTTGTAGTCAAATTCGCCGTTTGCGCTTGGAAGGGTCGCGGAAAGGACGTATCCTGTAAACGCTTGAAACGCTCATGAGTTATTCTCCGACAAGATTCCTGACCACGCGCCAGCTCTCGCGCGTCTGGCTCGTCAGCGAGGCGACGATCAAGCGCTGGGCCGACACGGGGCAGCTCAAGTCGAGCCGCACCGTCGGCGGGCACCGCCGCTTTCCGCTCGCGGAAGTGATGCGCTTCCAGACCGAGCGGGGCTTAGGCGTGGCGACCGGCGTCGCGGTGGCGTCCGCCCCGACCGCGACGGCCGACGCCTTCGACCTCGAACAGGCCGCAGAGCTTTTCTTCGAGTCCGTCAGGGGCGGGCGCGCGGGCGAGGCCACGGCGCTCCTGCTCGAAGCGCACATGCTCGGCGTTAAGCTGGACTTGATCTTCGACGCGGTCGTCGCCCCGTCGCTCCAACGCGTGGGCGACCTCTGGTACGGCGAAGAGATGTCCGTGGCGGAGGAGCATTTGGCGACGAGCACGGCGACGCGCGCCGTCGAGTCTCTGGCGGCCTCGACCCGGCGCGCGGGCGCGAAGGCGGGCGCGGCCGTCTGCTGCGCCGCGGAGGAGGAGATGCACACGCTGCCCGTGCTCTGCGCGCAGGCGGTGCTGGAAGGCGCGGGCTGGGAGGTGCGCAACCTCGGCGGGCACACGCCCTTCTTCGCGCTGGCCGAGTACGTCGAGAGGCAGCGGCCGGCGCTCGTCTGCGTCTCGGCGACCTTGCAGCGCGAGCTGGAGCACAACGCGCGCGACTACGCGCAGCTCACGTCGGCGGCGCGCGCCTGCGACGCGCGCGTCGTGCTCGGCGGCGAGGGCTTCCGCGACCGTGCCGTCCGCGCGCGCTTCCCCGCCGACCTCCACGCCGAGAGCTTCAAAGACCTCTCGGAGTTCGTCCGCGGACTGCATTGAACGGGGGCCAGAGGATGAGTAGCGAGCGTATCTCTTCGACCACAACCCTCGGCGTGAACGTGCCCGCGTCGGGCTACGGACTGGCCGACCTCGTCGGGCGGCTCCAGCGCATGAATGGCGCGCCCGCGTTCGAAGATTTGAGCGCGCTGCTCGGGGGCGTCGAGGTCAGCGCGGAAGAGCTGCGCCCCTACGTCTCGTTCAAGGAGGGCACGTACGCGCGCCACCGCGTGCACCTGGGCGAGTACGCCGAGGTGCTCGTGCTCTGCTGGCGGCCGGGGCAGCGCACGCCCATCCACGACCACGCCGGCTCCTACGGCGCGGTGCGCGTGCTGCGCGGCGTGATGTGGGAGACGGTCTTCGAGATGCGCGACGGGGGGCTCGCCTACGAGTCCTCGCGCGAGTGGACGCCCGGGCACGTCACCGGCGCCGACGTGCCCGACATACACCAGCTCGGCAACCCCGACGTGAGCGGCCAGGACCTCGTCACCCTGCACCTCTACGCGCCCCCGCTCGCCAGCCTCAACGTCTACAAGGTCGGCCGCACGGAATCGACCAGCACCCTCTGGATGAACTCCTGGAACCCGACCATCTGAGGGCGCGGCGGCGCCGACGCACCTGGCCGGAGGCGGGCGCCTACTTCTTCGCGCTCTCCTTCCGCGCCCACTCCGCCACCCACGACTGATTCTCCGCCGACAGCACCGCCTCGCAGTCGAGGATGAAGCGGTCGCGCTCGGCGTCGTCGGCCTCGTCGCCGAAGGTCTGCCAGCCGACGCGCAGCGCGTCGAGGTTGCGCGCGGCGGCCGTGTAGCTGCCGATCAGATACTGTAGGCGGTTGGCGTAGAGGTAGGCGGCCAGCGAGGCGGTGACGGTGGTGATGACGACGAGCCAGACCCCCGCCACGCCGCCGCCCAGAGCGCCGAGGACGAAGGCCCCCACGCCGAGCACGACGGTCAGCCACCTGACGCGCCCGACGACCACGCCGTGCTCGCCCGCCCTGCGGCGGTAGTAACGTATCTGGTCGTCAACCCGCTGCTTGACGTACTCGTCCACGGAGAGCGGGCAGGGCGGCATCCCCTTGCGCCTCTGCTCCTCCGCGACCGCCTCCTCCTGGAGGTCGCCGACGCCCGCGAGAATCCCGCGGGCGCGTTCGAGCAGGTCGCGCGTGACCGGCCCGCCGTAGGGCGGGGCGCCCGCGGCCAGCAGGTAGCCCTCGCGCTTAAAGGCTTCGGCCGCGGCGCGCGCGCGCAGCCACCGCCCCTCGCGCTCGGGGCCGAGCAGCTCCCTCGTGAGGAAGGCGGTGAGCCCCAGCAAGACGCCGCCCGCGACGCCCAGCGCCGAGCGCGGCACGCCCAACGTCGGCCAGCCCTCCGGCCACGGGAGTGCGCGCGGGTCGCTGAACGCGCTGATGACGGCCGCCGCCACCCCGAGCAGCAGCACGCGGATCCGCCACGCGTCCAGAACCTTCTGGTGTTTCCTCGCCGTCTCGGCCCAAACGCGGTACTGTCCCCAGAAATGTTCGAGGGCGACGCACCTCTTCTCCCCCTGCGGCGGGTTGCTCGGCGTGGTCATGCGGACTATTTCCTCCTCCGGCGCACCGTTCTGAGAGAGCTTGATGGGCGGGCGTGCAACTTCCTGCGGGGCGCGCGGCATTCTAAATCAGGCCGGCGGGCGCGGGTGGGAAAACTTTCAGCCCGCCGGGGCGCGGGCGGAGGCGGCTCAGTCCTCGTCGTGCTCCTCGCCGTTGTAGTGGAGGCGGGCGGGCTCCTCGTCGATGACGGTCTCTAAGTGGACGGGGCGGCCCCAGAGGGCGTGGACGTGTTCGAGGACGCGGCGGGCGTAGTTGATGTCGAGCTCGGCGCCCTCGTACTGGTGCCTGAGGTAGAGTTCGCGGTTGTTGTTGTAGTCGCCGTCGGCGACGACGATGTAGGGGAAGCCGAAGTTGGTCATGTTCGAGACGAGCTGGTCGCGCACGCGCTCCCAGCGCTTCTCCGTCACCGTCCACTCCTCTTCGTCCACCAGCTCGTAGACGAAGAGGTCGAGCTCCTCGCACAGCTCCTCGGTCAGGTAGTTGCGCAGGAACGAGACGTCCGACTCCATCTCCCTCACCTCGAAAATTTTGGCGCGCCCGCCGCCCGTCTCGCGCCCCAACCGCTCGCGCTCCTCCGCCGTGGGCGCGTCCCAACGCCGCTCGATGTCCTCGAAGATTTTGTAGCCGAGGTAGTAAGGGTTCAACTGCCCCTTGTGCGGCGACACCACCCCCGAGTGCAGCTCCGCGAACTCCAACAGCTCCACGTCCGGCAAGTCCAGCTCCCGCATGATGCGCGAGTGCCAGTAGCTGGCCCATCCTTCGTTCATGGTCTTCGTCTGCATCTGGGGGACGAAGTATTCCATCTCCTCGTGCATCATGGCGATGACGTCGCGCTGCCAGTCCTTGAGGGCGGGCGAGTTGCGCATGATGTAGTAGAGGAGGTCTTTCTCGGGGAGGCGGTCGCCGCGGGGCCGGTCGTCCGCGTCGGGGGCCGCTTCGGGCTCGGGGGCGCGGCCGAGGTTCCAGAGGTCGTCGTAGCGGCCCGGCTGCTTCGGCTGCTTCGGCGGCGCGCCGGGCTTCGCTGCGCGCTCCTCGCGGCGGATGAAGAAGTTGGGGTCGATGTGCTCTTCGATGGAGGGCACGGCGTCGAGGAGGCGCCCGCCCGCCTTGCGGCCG
>DAIRFV010000360.1:0-3139 GCA_036794905.1 Pyrinomonadaceae bacterium
CGCGCGATGATGAGTTTCTGAATCTCGCTGGTGCCTTCGTAGATGCGCAGCGCGCGCACGTCGCGGTAGAGGCGCTCGACCGCGTTGCCGCGGACGAGGCCGTGGCCGCCGTGTATCTGGACGGCCTCGTCCACGACGCGCTGGGCGGCCTCGGTCGCGTAGAGCTTGGCCTGGCTGGCGGCGCGGGTCAGTTGGGACGGCGCGGCGCCCGTGTCCTTGAGGTGCGCGGCGCGGTAGACGAGGAGGCGCGCGGCGTCCAGCTCCGTCTGCATGACGGCCAGCTTCTCCTGAATCAACTGGTGCATGGCGAGCGTGACGCCGAACTGGCGGCGCGTCTTCGCGTACAGCACCGCCTCGTCGAGCGCGCGCCGCGCCATCCCGCACGCGGCCGCGCCGACGCTGGCGCGGAACGTGTCCATCGTCTGCATCGCTAACGGGAAGCCCTGCCCCTCGGCGCCGACGCGGTCTTCGGCCGGCACGCGCACGCCGTCGAACTCGAGCTCGCCGATGGGGTGCGGCGCGATCAGCTCGGTGCGCGCCGCGACGCGGAAGCCGGGCATGCGCGCCCCGACGATGAAGGCCGAAAGCTCCGCCCGCCCGTCGGCGCGCGTCCCCGTCCGCGCGAAGACCGTGTAGAAGTCGGCGAGCCCCGCGTTCGAGATGAAGCACTTGCGCCCCGTGATGACGTAGGAGTCGCCGTCGCGCCGCGCCGCCGTCTGGATGGCGGAGACGTCGGAGCCGGCCTCGGGCTCCGTCAGCGCGAAGGCCGCGATGGACCTGCCCGCGCGGGCGCGCTCCAGCCAGAAGTCGCGGACGTGCTCGGGCGCGGCGAGCGAGACGGCGTAGGTGCCGAGGCCCTGCATGACGAAGGCGAGGTCGGCGAGCGGCGAGTGGTAGGCGAGCGCCTCGCGCACGACGCAGAGCGCGCGCGCGTCGAGCGGCGCGCCGTCGCCGCGCGCCACCGCGTAGCTCAAGAGGTCTGCCTGCGCGAGCAGCGAGAGCAGCGCGCGGAAGTTGGCGTCCGCCTGTGGCCCCTCCCCCTCCTCGCGCGCGAAGGGCTCGACCTCGCGCGCGGCGAAGTTCGCGACGCCGGCCGCGAGTCGCGCGTGCTCGTCCGTGAAGAAGGGTGTCTCCCCGATGAATCCGTCTCGCTGCATCGCGTTTGGCGTCCCTCACTCGACGCGGATGATCGCGCCGGTCTTCCTGTCCACGACGATTGTCCTGCGGGGATTGTAAACCGGCCGCTCGCGGAACAGAACCTCGTCGGCCTTAAGTTCGGGCACGTCGAAGGCGCCCAGAGCCTTCACCTTGTCCCGGTCCGCGTAGTCACGGTCGTCGCTCTGCCAGAGGTACACGCCCGAGCGCAGGTCGAGCTTGCCGACGAAGCCCTTGCCGGTCACGTAGAGGTACACGCCGTCGCGCAAGGGCTGTCCCGCGTCGGGGGCGGGGATGCGGTGGCGCCAGAGGCCGCGCATCGAGGGTTGCTCAAGTCTCGTGATGAAGCCGACGCCGGCGGCCCCGGTGTTTGTGTGGAGGATGAGCAGCAAGTCGCCCTCGTACTCAGCGTAGAGGGCGCGCGTGATGGACTCGCCGGAGTCGAGGCGCAGGTTGAAGCCGCGCACCCGCTTGCCCTTCGTCCTCCGGCCGTTGCCGTTCTGCCTGACGTGGAAGGCGGAGCCCTTCAGCTCGAACTCGAAGGCTTCGGGGTCGGGCGTCGCGTCGGCGTTGACGGCCCGCGCCTCCTGAAAGACTTTTGCAGGCTCCGGGGTCGGCGCGGGTCGCGCCTCCTGCGCCGGGCCGGGGCGGGCGGAGCACAAGGCGGACGCGCAGGCGAGCGCGAGAGGGAGGACGGCCGCTGAGAACTTCCGGCGGCTCATCCTTCTTCGGCGTGCGCTGAGCGGAAGCGGGGCTCGCGCTTCTCGGCGAAGGCGCGGTAGGCTTCGCCGTAGTCCGGGTGCTGCATGCAGACGGCCTGCGCCTGCGCCTCAAGTTCGAGCGCCGTGTCGAACGAGAGGTCCATCTCGCGGTTCAGCATCTCCTTCGTCACCGCGAGCGCGAACGACGGCCCGCGCGCGAGGCGTTCGGCCAGCGCGCGCGTCTCCGACGCGAGCTCGGCGGCGGGCACGACCCGGTTGTAGAGGCCGCAGGCGAGCGCCTCTTCGGCCGTGATGAAGTCGCCCGTGTAGAGCAGCTCGGTCGCCTTCGAGAGCCCGACGAGGCGCGGCAGCAGGTGGGCCGCGCCCATGTCCGCGCCCGACAAGCCCACCTTCACGAAGAGGAAGGCGATGCGCGCCTCCGTCGAGGCGAGGCGCAGGTCGGAGGCGAGCGCGATGCACGCGCCCGCGCCGGCCGTCGTGCCGTTCAGAGAGGCGATGACGGGCTTGCGCAGCCGCCGGATGTTGCGCACCAGCTCGCACGTCAGGCGCGTGAACTCAAGCAGCCCTTCGGCGTCGCGCCCCTGCAACGCGCCGATGATGTCGCGCACGTCGCCGCCCGAGCAGAACGCGCGCCCCTCGCCCGTCACGACGACGGCGCGCACGTCCCCTTCGTGTTCGAGCGCGGCGAACGCGTCGGTCAGCTCGCGGTAGACCTCGAACGTCAGCGCGTTCAGGCGCTCCGGCCGGTTCAGGCGCACCCACGCCACGCCCTCGCGCACCTCGTAGAGAAACGATTTAGGTTGAAGCATATGTGCCGGGTGCTGGGTTTTAGGTTTTAGGTGTTGGGTGCCGGTCAAACCCAACACCCAACACCCGGCACCCAAAACCCGGTATTAAAGAACCGCCACGCCTTCGATCTCGACCCTGGCGCCGTCTTCGAGGAGACCTTTGACCTCGACGAGCGCCATCGCCGGGTAGTGGCGCCCCATCAGCGCGCGCCAGCGCTCGCCGATCTCGCGTGTGCGCGCGGCGTACTCGCGCTTGTCGGTCACGTAGACGACGAGGCGCGCGACGCCGCCCGGCGCGCCGCCGGCTTCGAGCACCACCGCCAGCACGTTGCGCAGCGCGCGGTCGAACTGCTCGACGAAGTCGTCACTGACGAGCCGCTGCTCCTCGTCCCAGCCGATCTGCCCCGCGATGAAGAGCAGCCGCGCCCCCTCCCTCGTCAACTGCCCGTTCGAGTACCCGCGCGGCCGGCCGAG
>DAIRFV010000360.1:3239-5548 GCA_036794905.1 Pyrinomonadaceae bacterium
CTCAAAACATCACCGTCCCGCCGTCAACGTTGATGGCCTGGCCCGTGATGCCGCGGCCGTCGTGGGAGGCGAGGAGGAGGGCGAGGGCGGCGACCTCCTCGGGGGTGACGAGGCGCTGCTGCGGGCTCATGCGCTTGATGATTTCGAGCGCGTCGGAGGCCGAGCGGCCGGTCTTCGCCTGTATGTTCTCGACGGCGCGCGTCGTCATGTCGGTGTCCACGTAGCCGGGGCAGACGGCGTTGACCGTCACGCCGCTGCGCGCCACCTCCAGCGCGACCGAGCGCGTCAAGCCCACCACGCCGTGCTTCGACGCCGTGTAGGCCGCGACGTAGGGCGCGCCCGTCTTGCCCGCCACCGACGCGACGTTGATGACGCGCCCCCAGCCGCGCTCGACCATCGAGGGCAGCGCCGCCCGCATGCAGTTGAAAGTCCCCGTCAGGTTCACGTCCAGATGCCGGCGCCAGAACTCGTCCGAGGTCTCGGCGAACTTCGAGCTCTCGGCGATGCCCGCGTTGTTGACTAACACGTCGAGGGGGCCGCCGAAGAACTCGCGCGCCGCCGCGAAAGCCGACTCGACCGAGCGCGCGTCCGCCACGTCGCAGGGGGCGTGCGCGGCCGCACGTTCGCCGAACTCGACGCGAATCTCTCCCGCCACGTGCTCGACTTCGGCGGTTGTGCGCGCGACGACGAAGACGCGCGCGCCCTCGTGCGCGAAGGCGTGCGCCACCGCGCGGCCGATGCCGCGCCCGCCGCCCGTGATGAAGGCCGTCTTGTCTGTCAGTCTCATAGGCGAGTCCAGAGTATATCAATTTGAAATTTCAAATTTGAAATTTCACGCCGCGAAAAAATATTTTCGCGGCCTGATCCTTTTCGCGCGCCGTTTACGCATTAGCCAGACAGAGGACATCCGGAACGCGCGTCAGGACGGCCGTCCGCGCCGCCTACGCGCCTGAGCCCAACACCACCAGCCCAAGAAAGGTGTCTTGAAAGATGAACCTGTCAAAGCTCGCCTCTGCCATCATACTCTCGGCCACAGTCACAGCCTCTTTCCTCCCGACCGCCGCCGCCGCCAGGACCGTTCGCCCCTACGGAGACGTTCAAGTCCTGGCCACGTTCCCGACGCCCCCCGGCTTCCCCGAAGGCATCGCCGTCAAGGGCAACAAGGTTTACGTCTCGGGCCCCGCGCGCTTCGGCACCGCCGACACCGGCCCCTCGGCGGTCGTCGCCTTCAACCGCGACACCGGCGCGACGGAGGCGACCTACACGACGCAGGGCGAGGCGCTCGCCTTCGAGCACGCCAACTCCTGCATCGCCTTCGACGGCAACGGGAAGCTCTACGTGCTGAACAACCAGATCGGCATGTACCGCATCGACACCGGCTCGGGCGCGCAGGAGTCTTACTCGACGCCGTTCCCCGACCTGCCCGCGTGCGACGGCAACAACGCGCCCTGCTCGCCGACCTTCTTCGACGCGCCCGCGCTCCCGAACGACCTCGCGTTCGACGAGGACGGCAACGCCTACGTCACCGACTCCTTGCAGGCGACCATCTGGCGCGTCGCGCCGGGCGGCGGCACGCCGCAGGTCTGGTTCCAGGACGCGCGCCTCGGCACCGTCCCGGGCGGCATCGGCGCCAACGGCATCCGCCTGAGCCCCGACCGCTCGAAGGTCTTCGTCGTCGTGTCGATTGACCCGACGGGCGCGCCCTACATCTACACGCTGCCGCTCGTCGCGGCGCCCCAGGCGTCCGACCTCGCGGTCTTCAAGGCGTTCGCGCCGGGCGACATCCCCGACGGCATCGCCTTCGGCAAGTCGAGCCATCTCTACGTCGCCATCGCGACGCCGGCCGCGTCGGGGATAGCCATCCTCGACCCGTCCGGCGCGGAGACGGGGCGGCTCACCAACCCCGCGGGGAGCCCGTTCTTCCCCTACGACTCGCCCGCGAACATCGCCTTCGACGGCCACGGCTCGCTGCTCGTGTCCAACCACGCCTTCGCCACCGGCATCCCGGCGAACTTCACCGTGCTCGACGTGTACGTCGGCGACAAGGGCTCGCCGCTCTCGAAGCCCGGCCTGCCGTAACGGGCGTGAACCGTGAACCGTCAACCGTGACGGGAGCGTAAACCGTAAACCGTAAACCGTGACGAGAGGAAGAACGCTTTTCTCTGGTCACGGTTTACGGTTTACGGTTCACGCCTCTTACTTCTTCTCGGGTCGCGTCGCGCGCCGTTCGAGGAAGGCGCGCACGCGCTCGCGCGCCTCGCGCGACTGGAAGCACTGGAGCTGCGCCTCGGTCTCGTACTGGAGCATGC
>DAIRFV010000361.1:0-5533 GCA_036794905.1 Pyrinomonadaceae bacterium
AGGATTTGGACGACGCGCTCGATCTCGCCCTCGCGGCCGACGAGCGGGTCGAGCTTGTCGTTCTGCGCGTCGTCGGTCAGGTCGCGCGAGAACTCGGCGAGGTGCGGCGTCTCCTTCTTCTGCGCCGCGCGCGGGTCGTTGCCCGACTGGCGCGAGACCTCTTCGCGCACGGCGTTCAGGCGCAGGCCGCGCTCGTAGAGAATCTCGGCGGCCATCGAGCGCTCCTCGCGCAGGAGGCCGAGCAGGAGGTGCTCCGTCCCGATGTGCCGGTGCTGGAGGCGGTCGCTCTCCTCGTGCGCGAAGGCGAGCACGCGCTTGGTCTCGGGGGCCAGCGGCAGCTCGACCGAGGTGGAAATCTTCTCGCGCAGGGGCGCCCGCCCCTCGATCTCCTTGCGGATGGCTTCGAGGGAGGTCTGCGCGCGCGCGAGGAAACGGGCCGTCAGCGTCTTGTCCTCGCGCATCAGGCCCAGCAGGAGGTGCTCGGGCTCGATGGCGGGCGCGCCGAACTGGGAGGCTTCGTACCGCGCGAAAAAGATAACTCTCCGCGCCTTCTCCGTGTATCGCTCAAACATAAAGGCTATTTCCGACCGGCAGTAAGGGACGTTGTACAAGGGCTCGGCGTGACTTAAAACATCGGGAGACCGCCGCAGGATACCCGCGACGCATTATAACTGAAACGCGCGTCAGATGTCAGATTAATAAACGGGTGCTGGGTGCTGGGTGCTGGGTGCTGGGGAAGAACCGTCTTTTAACCAGCACCCGACACCCAGCACCCAGCACCTAAAACCCAACACCCTCCCCGAGTCTCCCGTCCCGCAGGACGAGACGGCGGCCGCAGAGGCCGGCGAGGCTTTCGTTGTGTGTGGCGAGGAGGACGCAGGCGCGCGCCTCGCGGCAGAGCGAGAGGAGGAGCCGGCCGACCTCTTCGCCGGTGCGCGGGTCGAGGTTGCCCGTGGGCTCGTCGGCGAGGACGAGCCGGGGCCGCGCGACGAGCGCGCGCGCGACGGCCACGCGCTGCTGCTCGCCGCCGGAGAGCTCGCCGGCCGCGTGTTCGAGGCGCGCGCCGAGCCCGACCTGCTCCAACAACGCGCGCGCGCGCCCGAGGGCTTCGCGCCGCCCCGTGCGCGCGACGAGCAGCGGCAGCGCGACGTTCTCCTCCGCCGAGAGGTCTGCGAGCAGGTGGTGGAACTGGAAGACGAACCCGACCTCCCGGCCGCGCCAGCGCACGAGTTCCGAGACGCGGGCGCGCGTCACGTCGAAACCATTGAGCCGCACGCTCCCTTCGTCCGCCGCTTCGAGCCCGCCGACGACGTGCAGCAGCGTCGTCTTCCCGGCCCCCGAAGCGCCCACGACCGCCGCCGCCTCGCCCGCCCCCAACCTCAAAGAGACGCCGCGCAGAACCGCCAGCACGCCCCCCGACGGCTCGCGGAAGGCTTTGTGGACGCCTTCGACGAAGAGTTCAAAGCCATTTGAACTTTCGGACTTCAAATCTGAGATTCCTACTCGTACCTCAAGACCTCGGCCGGGCGGACGCGCGCGGCCTGCCATGCGGGGTAGAGCGTGGCGAGGAGGCTGACGACGAAGGCCGCGAGCGCGGCCGCGAGCACGTCCGAGGCCTGCGGGTGCAGCGGCACGGCGCTCAGCGAGTACACGTCGGGCGGCAGGCGCACGAGCCGGAAGCGGTCTGCGACCCAGCAGGCCGCGAGGCCGAGCGCGACGCCCGCGAGCGCCCCGGCGGCGCCGATGATGGCGCCCTCGATCATGAAGACGAGCGTGACGGACGGCGCGCGCGCGCCGACGGTCGAGAGCACCGCGATGTCCGCGCGGCGCTCGACGACGACCAGCGCCAGCGTCGTCGTGATGTTGAGCGCGGCGACGACGGTGACGAGCATGATGATGAGCGCCACCATCCGTCTCTCTAACGCCAGCGCCTCGAAGAGCGGCCGGTTCGCCTCGCGCCAGTCCACGGCCGTCCAGCCCGCGCCCAGCTCGACGCGCAGGCGCCGCGCCACCTCGCCGCTCGCGTACGGGTCTTGCGCCTCGACGCTGACGACCGTCGAAGGGAGCGCCCAGCCCCCGCGCGCGACCGCCGCCAGAGGGACGTAGGCCCACGCCGAGTCGTACTCGTAAAGTCCCGAGCGGAAGAGCCCGACAACGCGCACGCGCAGCGCGAGTTCCGCCCCGGCCTGTGGCGTATGCGACCCCGGCCCGCGATACATCTGCGCGGCGGCCCCGGCGGTCAGGACGAAGCCCTCGTCGCCGATGGCCGTCAGCCCCGCGCGGGCCGCCAGCTCTTCGCCCAGCACGACGGGCACGGCCTCGTCGCCCGCCCCCGTCTGAAAGAGCGCGTCGAGCGAGCCCCGCGTCAGCGTCTCGCGCACGCCCCGGAGCGCACGCGGCGAGCCCCCGTCGAGCCCGCGCAGGAGCGCGTAGGTCGCGCCGGCCGGGCTGGTGAGGAGCGCGCCCTCGTAGGTCGTCGGCTGCGCGTCGGCGACGCCCTCCACCGCGCGCGCGCGCACGGCCGCATCGCGCGCGTCCGACGCCCCCGCCCCGCCCTCTCGGCTCAAGGTGACGTGCGCCGTGCCCCGCAGAATCTTGTCGCGCAGCTCGTCCCGGAAGCCGTTCGCCAGCGCCGTCGCCGCGACGAGCGCCGCCACCCCGCACGCGATCCCGACGACGGCCGCGCACGCAGTCCAACGCGCCACGCGGCGGCCCCGCCGCGCGCGCAAGTACCTCAGCGCGAGAAAGAGTTCGAAGGGCATGACGAAAACAGTAGGCAGTAGGCAGTAGGCAGTAGGCTGTCGTCAAGCGCCGACCGCCCATCGCCGCTCCGCGGCGTTCGACGCAAAAGCCCCACTCCTCTCAACTACTGCCGACTGCCATCTGCCTACTGCCTACTGATCTCCAACACCGCGACCCACTGGCCTTTGCGTTCTTCGCGGAAGACGACGCGGCCGCCGAGGAGGCGGGCGGCTTCGTCGAGTTCGAGGCCGCCGTGCGAGGAGTAGAGGAAGGCCACGTCGTATTCGGACTTGCGCGCGGCGGCGCGTTCGAGTTCGGCGCGCAGGAAGTTCTCGACGGGGACGACGTTCAGCGCGCGGGAGGTGTAGCCGTAGTAGGTGTTGCGCAGCTCGTCCGTCGCCGGCCAGGACGTGAGCACGCGCGCGTCGGGGTGTTTCTCTGAGAGGTAGCGCGCGGCGTCGCGGTGCAGCAGGATGAAGTCGCGGTAGGCGAGGTTCTCCTCCCAGGGGTAGTTGTAGGAGGGGTTGACCTCGGTGCGGTACGCGAACGCCGCGCAGACCAGCGCGACGGCGAGCGGCCACGCGGGCACGCGCCGCCAGAGCGTCGAGACCCAGACCATGATGACGAGCGGCAGCACGGGCAGCATGTACCGCGCCAGCACCGCGCCGCCCACGACCGAGAGCGCGACGACGTGCGCGAGGATGAGCACGAGGAAGAGCACCTGCACCGGCACGCCGATGCGGGGCCGCTCGGCCCGGCCGTCGCGCCGCGGACGGAGGAACAACGCGGCCAGCCCCGCGAGCGTGAGCGCCCAGAGGTTCATGTGGAAGGTGACGTGGCCGAGGCGTCGCCAGACGGTGTCGAGGATGCGCGCGAGGTTGAGCGTGGACTCGACGTTGTAGCGGAAGTATTCGGGGTTCCCCAGAGTGTAGCCCGTGCGCGCGCGGTGGTACGCGAACCACAGCGCGAGCGGGACGCACGCCAGCAGCAACGTCAGAGACCACCACGCCGGCCGCCTCTCGACGCAGACGAGCGACGCCAGTTTTTCCTTCCCCCTCAAAAGCCAACACACCAGCTCCCAACCGCACAGCACGACGGGCACCAACACCGCCGTCTCCTTCGCCATCGCCGCCAGCGCGAGCAGAAAAACGCAAAAGGCACGGCGAAACAACGCGTTTTCCGTCCCCCTCAGCCTTCCGCCGCCCCCGCGCAACCCTTCTGCATCACGTCGCAAGCCTTCTGCATCACGCCGCAAGCCTTCTGCATCGCTGCGCATGCCTTCTGCATCGCGGCGTATGTCTTCTGCATCGCGGCGCATGCCTTCTGCGCCGCGTCGCTGGCTTCCTGCGTCGCGTTGCAAGCCTTCTGCATCGCGTTGCAAGCCTTCAGCGGCGCGTTGCAGGCTTCCTGCGTCGCGCCGCAGAAGCTCTGCGTCGCTCTGCAAGGCTCCTGCGTCGCGCCGCAAAGCTTCTGCGTCGCCTTGCTGAGGCGACGCGTCATCCTCCCACGACGTTGCGTCGCGCGGCGGGAGGTAGAAGACGAGCGCCCAGAGGGTGAGCGCCGCCACCATCATGTCGAGGTGCGCGAGCGTGCTCTGCGCGAAGAAGACCGGATAGAGTGCAGTGCAGAGAACGGTCGCGAGGCCCACGCGCCAGTTCGACACGCGCGCCGCGAGCGCGAAGACGCCCGCGAGCGCGAGCGCCGCCACCGCGAGCATCGCCGTGCGCGCCGTCTCGATCTGGAAGCCGAAGAGTTTCCACGCGAGCGCGATCCACGCCATCACCAGCGGCGGGTGCGCGTTCGAGAGCGTCGAGTGCGGGATGAACGAGCCGTCCCGGTAGATGTCGCGCGCGGCCGGGATGAAGTAGCCGGCCTCGTCCCAGTAGTAGGGGAGCCCGAGCAGGTGTGCGTGTGTGATGTGGAGGCCGACGAAGGCGGCCGCGAAGACGAGGACGAGAAGGAGCGTCGTTCGTAACTTGGGTGTCAAGGCGTGTGTGTCGGGTCGCGCGGTCGGCGCGTTTGACTTGTTCGGGTCGCGGGGCGTCAGTTCTTCTCGGCCGTGCCCTCGTCCGGCGTCAAAGACTCGATGAGGTCGTGTGCGAGCGAGGCGTCGGGGCGCTTGACCATCGTCAGGCGGTTGCCGCGCTCGTTGTACTCGACCTGATCCATGATGTTGTAGATGAGGAGCACGCCGCGCCCCGAAGACTTGAAGAGGTTCTCGGGGTCGCGCGGGTCGGGGATGTCGGCGACGCTGAAGCCCTCGCCCTCGTCCTCGATGGTGAAGCGCGCCTCCCGGGCCGAGAGGTCGGCGGTGATGCGGACGAGCTTGCCCAGGTCGTGCTTGTTGCCGTGCTTGACGGCGTTGACGAAAGCCTCGTCGAGCGCGATGAGGAGGTTCGAGCGGTCGGGCTTAATCACCCCGAGCGCGGCGACGCGCTCGATGAGGTAGTGGAGCACGCCGTTCATCAGCGAGATGTCGCTCGGCAGTTCGAACTCGATGTGCTCGCGGACGTAGGGCAGCACCTTCAGGTCTTCGATGAAGCGCAGCTTGTAGCCGAGCGTCTTCTCGACGATCTGGGAGAGCTCGTCCTTGTCGTAGGGCTTGCGCAGGAAGTTGGCCGCGCCGAGCTTGAACGCCTTGACGATGCCGGCGTGCTGCGTCTCTTCCGAAGAGACGACGACGGGGACGAAGAGCCGCTTGCGCTTGAGCTCGGAGACGATCTGGACGCCGGAGTCGGAGTACTCGGCGAGGTCGGAGATGATGAGGTCGAAGTCTTCGAGGTCGTCGCGC
>DAIRFV010000005.1:0-14414 GCA_036794905.1 Pyrinomonadaceae bacterium
GCAAGCGGCTCGCGCGCGTCCAGCCCGTCAAGGACTACTGGTTCGACTGGAAGACGTACCACCCCGACACGGGCGTCTACCTGCTGGGCGAGCGTTGAACCGCCTCACTAGCCATCTCCTTACCGATGTCTTAAACTCGGCTGAAACCGAAGAGCGCGTCGCACCTCCGCCAGTACGGCGGCGCGCGCGAACCCCGAAAAGAGCATGCACGTCACCAGAGTCGAGTTGGAGAACATCAAGTCTTACGCCGTGGGCGTCCGCCCGTTCGAGTTCGAGCGCGGGACGACCGCCATCGTCGGCCCCAACGGCGCGGGGAAGACCACCATCCTCGAAGCCATCGCCTGGACGCTCTTCGACGTGCTCGACTACAGCAAGGACGACTTCCTCCGCCGCGGCGCGAAGAAGGGCTCGGTGCGCGTCACCTTCCAGAGCGACGCGGACGAGCGCCGCTACCTCATCTACCGTGACACCGGCAGTGGCTACTGGGTCTACGACGTTGAGTTGAAGATGAAACTGGCGTCGGGCAAGGCCGACGTGCGCAAGTGGCTCGACCAGCACCTCGGCGTCGAGCCCGGCACCGACCTGCGCGCCCTCTTCCGCTCGGCCATCGGCGTCCCCCAGGGGCTCTTCACCACGGACTTCCTCCAAACCTCGACCGACCGCAAGAAGTCTTTCGACCGCCTGCTCAAAGTCGAAGAGTACCGCGAGTCCTCCGACCGACTGCGTGACACCGTCAACCTCATCGATAGACGCACCACAGAGACGCGCGTCCGCATCGGCACCGCCGAGGGACAGCTCGCACGCTACGAGGTTGCCGCCGAGGAACAGAAAGCTGCGCGCGCGCGGGTCGAAGAGCTGACCGAATCGCTCGCGGCCTTCCGGCGCGAGACCGAGGGGCGCGAGCGCGCCGTCGCGGCCCTGGACGAGGCCGAGCGGCGCGTCACGGAGTCGCGCGCCGTGGCCGACCGGCTCGAAGTCGAGAAGGACTCGGCCGCGCGCCGCCTGCGCGACCTACAGGGCGGGTTGGCCTCCGCGCGCCGCGCCGCCGAGCGGCAGCGCGCGACCGCCGAGGACTCGCGCGCGCACCTCGAAGCGCTCGAACGCCTGCGCGGCCTCGAAGCCGAGCGCGCCGGGCGCGACCGCCTGCGCGGCGAAGCCGCGGACGCCGCGCGCCTGACGGCCGAGGCCTCCGCGGACGTGCGGCGGCTCGACGACTCGCTCCGGCGCGCGCGCGAGTCGGCGTCCGCGCTCGCCGAGATCGAGCAGGACGTGGCCGCGCAGTCCGACCTCGAACGCGAGCGCGAACGCATCCGCGACCTCCTGGCGCAGGCGCGCGCCGCCGCCGAACGCCTCGCGCACCTCGACCGCGGGCTGGCGGCGCTCCGCAAATCGCACTCCGAGCTCTCGAAGCGCGTCCGCGCCGCCGAGGGGCTGGCCGGGGCGCAGGAGCGCGCCGACAAACTTGAGAGCGAAAGGCTCGGCGTCGAGACGCGCCTGAGCCGCCTCGAACAAGACCTCAACTCGCGCAGGCACCTGACGGCGCAGCGGCGCGAGGCGGCGCGCGAGGCCGAACGCCTGCGGCGCAGCGTCACCGCGCTCGAACGCGAGGCGCGCGAGTTCGAGCAGTCGGCCGCGGCCGCCGCGCGGCTCGGCGCCCTGGAAGAACGCGACCGCGAGTTGAACGACCAGCTCGCCGTCCTGCGCGCGTCCATCAAGCGCGACGAGAAGATGAGCGAGCGCACGGGCGGCGGCCGCCTCTGCCCCATCCTCAACGAGCCCTGTAAGAACCTCGCCGAAGAGGGGCGCACCTTCGAGGACTACTTCGGCGAACAGCTCAGGAGTAACCGCGCGCGCCTCTCCACCGTCGAGCGCGAATCGGACGCGCTCACACGCGAAGTCCGCGCGGCGCGCGAGGCGGAGAAGGCCGCCGCGCGCACGGAGACGACGCGCACACGTCTCGCGCACGAGCGCGAGCTGCTGGCGGAGCGCGAGTCGGCGTTAGCCCTGCTGGACGCCGAGCTGGAAAAACTCTCCGGCGCGAGCGAGGCGCTGCGCGACGAGTTGCAGGCCGAGATGTCGGGCATCGACATGGTCTGGCGCACGGCGCGCGAGGAGGCTCTGAAGTACGCGGAGCTTGAGTCCTCGCGCACGCGGCTCGCGGAGATAGAGGAGGAGGGCAAGGCCAAGCGCGAGGAGCGCGAGCTGGTTGCCGCCGCGGCGGGCGCCGAAGCGGCGCTCGCCGCGGACGCCGCCGGCGTCGAGCGCCGTCTGCGCGAACTCGGCGACCCGCGCGCGCGCGCCGCCGCGCTCCAACTGGAGGCCGGGCGCGAGCAGGAACTCCTGCGCGAGTCGCAGGGCGCGCGCGACGCCTTCGAGACTTTACGGAAACAGGCGAGCGCGCTCGACCAGAAGCTGAAGAAGTTCGAACACCTCGACGCGGCCTGGGCCGAAGCCTCGGCCCGGCGCGACCAGACGGCGCAGGCGCACCGCGAGCACCTGGAGTCGGCCTCGCTCGCTTCGACCCTGCCCGAGCGCGAGCGCGAGGCGGCCGAGGCCGAGGCGCGCGCCGCGCAGGTCGCGCGGGAGGCCGAGGCCGCGCGCGCAGAGCACGCGCAGGCGCTCGGCTCCTACGACCGCGAGCGCCACGCCTCGGAGCGCGGTCTGCTCGCGCTGGCGCGCGAGAACGGTGCGAAAACCTCGGCGCAGCTCGAAGCGGCGCGCGAGCGCGAGTCGTCGCTCGCGGCCGAGGTCGCGCGGCTCGACGAGGTGCGCGAGTCCATGCGCGAGGAGTTGTCGGCGCTCGAACGCCTGCGCGGGCTGCACGAGGCCACCGACTTCATCCGCGACACGCTGCGCAAGGCCGGCCCGCTCGTCACCGAGAGCTACCTCTACAACATCTCCATCGACGCCAACCAGCTCTTCCGCGAGATCACGGGCGAGGGCGGGCGCGCGCTCCGCTGGACGAAGGACTACGACATCGTGCTCGAAGAGGAGGGGCACGACCGCTCCTTCATCAGCCTCTCGGGCGGCGAGCAGATGGTGGCGGCCCTGTCAGTCCGCCTCGCGCTCCTCAAACAGCTCTCCGACATCCGCGTGGCCTTCTTCGACGAGCCCACGGTCAACATGGACGCCGAGCGCCGCGAACGCCTCGCGCAGCAGATCGGGCAGGTGCGCGACTTCGACCAGCTCTTCGTCATCTCCCACGACGACACCTTCGAGCAGACCGTCGACAACGTCGTCACCGTCGCCCGCGAAGAGGTCGGGGAGGCGGCATGAGGGGTGTCTGGTTTCGGGTTTTAGGTTTTGGGTCGAAGAGGAAGCGGGTCTTGACTGATGAAGAGTAAGAACAGCGTGGCGGGCGATGAGGACGACGGTGTGTCGAAAGCGCCTGCCCGGAACCCGGCACCCAAAACCCAAAACCTCAAAGAGGTTCTCATCTACTGCGACGGTTCGAGCCTGGGGAACGGGCGGGGCGAGCCGCGCGCGGCGGCCGTGGCGCTGCTGGGGTTCCGCGGCGTGTGGCGCGCGTTCGGCGAATATCTGGGCGAGGCGACGAACCAGCAGGCCGAGGTCGCCGCGGCCGCGCTCGGGCTGGAGCAGTTGCGCGAGCCGTGCCGCGTGACCGTGATGAGTGATTCGCGCTACGTCGTCGAGACGATGTCGGGGCGCTTCCGCCGCAAGTCGAACCACGACTGGTGGGCGCGGCTCGACGAGGCTGCGGCGCGGCACCAGATCAAGTGGCAGTGGCTCAAAGGCCACGCCGGCCACGTCGCGCAGGAGGCCGTGGACAAGGCCGCGCGCAAGATCGCCGCCGCCGGCCACGCCGACGAAGACGCCCTCAGCGACGCGGCTGCGCTGGTGGCCGAGACCTTCAAGCCAAACGGTGACTGAAAGGCAGCGAGGGAGATGTTAACCACAGAGACACAGAGGCACGGCTTGATGCTTTTAGCCGTGCCTCTGTGTCTCTGTGGTTAATTCTTTCAGTCACACTCAACCCTGCCGCGGCCACAGCCATTAGGACGGCCCGCCGGTTCAGGCTAAAATCTCCACTCCCCGGCCGCACGAAGATTTTCCGATGAGTGTCAGGTCTCGAACGACGGCGCCCGCGCGCGCGTGGCTTCTGTGCCTCGCGTGCGCGGCCGTGTGCGCGGCCGGGGCGGGGGCGGCGGCGCAGGCCGAGCGCGCGTGGGCCTGGCAGAACCCGCTGCCGCAGGGCAACGCCATCCACGCCGTGCGTTTCGCGGCCGACAAGCTGTCGGGCTGGGCCGTCGGAGCCGACGGCGTCATCCTGCACAGCTCGGACGGCGGCTTCCGCTGGGAGGAGCAGCGGCCTCCGTTGATGGTGCCGCTGTACGGACTCTACGTGCGGGACGCCCGGCGCGCGGTGGCGGTCGGCGCGCGCGGGGTCGTGCTGACGACGGACGACGGCGGCGGCCGCTGGACTCTGCGACCCGTGGGCGAGAAGCCCGCGAAGAACGCGCCCCCGACGCGCGAGGGCGCGAACCACCTCTTCGGCGTCTCCTTCGCGCCGGACGCCACGCACGGGTTGGCCGTGGGGAGCTACGGCGAGATTTTGAAGACGGCCGACGGCGGGCGCACGTGGGCCGTGCAGGCGTCGGGCGTGCGGGCGCACCTCCTCTCGGTCGCCTTCGCGGACCCTTCGAACGGAGTCGCGGCCGGGGCCGACGGCGCGCTCGTCGTCACGCACGACGGCGGGAAGACGTGGCTCGACCGCACCCTGAAGACGGGGCTGGCCTTCACCTCGGTCGCCTACGCGGGCGGCAATGACGTGGCCGTCGCGGTGGGGCTCGGCGGCACCATCTACCGCACGTCGGACGGCGGCGAGACGTGGGGCGCGGTCGGGAACATCCTGCGCACAGACCTGCTCTCGGTCTTCTTCACGGACGCGCGCCACGGTTGGGTGACGGGCGACGAGGGGCAGGTCTTGACGACGGGCGACGGCGGCGTGTCGTGGTTCCCCGTCAGCGTCAAGACGCGCCCGCGCCTCGCCGCCGTCCACTTCGCAGACGAGACGACGGGCTGGGCCGCGGGGCGCGACGGGCTCATCCTGCGCACGGACGACGGCGGCGTTGACTGGCGGCGACTGACCGAGGGCGGGCGCGAAGACCTCGCGGACATCTACTTCCTCGACGAGGATCGCGGCTGGGCGGTCGGCTCGCGCGGCCGCGTGCTCTACACCTCGACGGGCGGCAAGCGCTGGGCGCCGCGTCTGACGGGGACGACGGCGCGCCTGTTCGGCGTGGCCTTCGCCGACGAGGTGAACGGCGTGGTCGTCGGCGAGAAGGCGACGCTGCTGCGGACGCAGAACGCCGGCGTCACGTGGGAGAAGGCGCCGCTCGACGTTGCGGAAGACCTCTTCGGCGTCCGCCTCTTCGACGCGAAGCGCGGGCTCGCGGTCGGCGCGCGCGGCAGGATTCTGCGCACCGAGGACGGCGGCGAGACGTGGAGCGTCAGCAAGTCTTTCACGCAGGGGTGGCTGGAGTCGGTCGCGTACGCGGACGAGCGTGTGGCGGTCGCGGTCGGGTCGCAGGGGACGCTGGTGCGGAGCGAGGACGGCGGCGAGACGTGGACGCCGATTGTTTTGAACGCGAAGGAGTGGCTCTACGGCGTGGCGTTCGCCGACGCCCTGCGCGGCTACGCCGTCGGCGAGCGCGGCCTCATCCTGCGCACGGACGACGGCGGGAAGAGCTGGAAGGATCAGGAGACGGGGCTCAGGATCAACTTCTACTCGGTGGCCGCGGCGTCGCGCGAGGACGTGCTGGTGGTGGGCGACCAGGGGCGCGTGCTCCAGACGCGCGACGGCGGCGAGGAGTGGGAGGGCTTGCCGACCCTGACGAGCGCGGCGCTCTTCGGCGCGGCCTACCACGGCGGCAACGCGGCCTGGGTGGCGGGGCGCGGCGGCGCCATCCTCAAGCGCACGGACTCTGTCGCCACGGTCAAAATCCCCCGCCCCAAGCTCCCGCCCGCGCTCCGCGGCGCGCCCCCCAAGCTCAAGCCCGGCGAAGAGGGCGACGCCCTCACCCCCGTCATCGAAGACGACATCCCACGCGCCACGCCGCCGAAGCTCAAGCCCTGAAGAGCGTGAACCGTAAACCGTAAACCGTGACAGGAAGAAGAGTCGGTCTTCCCTCGTCACGGTTTACGGTTTACGGTTTTCAGTAGCGCACGGGGTGCGACTTCGCGTAGCTGTAGGCGAGGTAGGCCGCGATGATGTGGCAGAGCCAGCCGAGCAGGCCGCCCGTGCCGATCCAGAAGCCGGGGGTGAAGAGCAGCCAGATGATGCCCCAGAAGATTTGCCCGTTGTAGAGCTGGCCGACGCCGGGGATGAGTAAGCTGAGAAATCCCGCAAGGACAGGGTCGCGCATCGTTACTGTACCTCCGCGCTCCTATACGCCCGCCCCGGCGGCTTTGTTCGGCCAAAGCGCCGCGCGTGCTTACTGCGGCGGCGGCGCGTCGTCCGTGCGGCGCACATCGACGACCTCGGCGCGGAAGGTCTTGAGCAACTGTTGGACGACGGGGTGACTCTCGGCGCGCTCGCGGAGTTGTCTCTGCTCGCGCCGCGCCTCGTCGTCGGCCGTGAGCTTTTCGTCGTCGTCCGGCCCGCCTGCATCCCTTAGTTTGATGTTGATGCCGACCTGGCGGTCCAAGACCTCGCAGCAGACCTCGCGCAGCAGCTTCTGGTTCTCGGGCTTCGTCAGCGTGTCGCGCAGGTGCTTGCCGTCGGGCGCGAACTCGACGCGCACCTCGTCGTCCTCGACCCACACGCGCCGCGCGCTGTCGAGCGCCACGGCGAGCAGGGGCTTGCCGCGCCCTTCGAGCCCGCGCTTGAAGCGCGACGCGTGGTCGTCCGCCCCGAAACCCATCTCCACTTTCTTAACGTCGCCCGACTCCTGCGCGGGACTCTGAGCGGGGACGAGCGAGACGGGGGCGCCGACTACGTCCTCGCCCGCCCGCGCGCCCTCGACGAACGGGCGCGGGGGTTCCAAGAGTTCTTGCGTGGAGGCGCCGTCCGAGAGCGCGAACGGCGCTTCGGCGGCGCGCGCCGCGGCGCCCTCCGCGAACGAGGCCGCGCCGCCGGACTGCGCGGGCGGGGGCACGAGCTTCAGGTTCGCGCTCGGCTGCGCCTGTGCCCGCCCGTTCGCCTGCGGCGCGGCGGGCGCGGCGGGCGCAGGGGCGGGAGCGGGAGCGGGAATCGAAAGAGGCTCCGCTTCCACATTCTTCGACGCGAGTCTTTCGGGCTCCGGCGCGGGCGCCGCTTCCGTGCCGGAGAAGGTGACGGCGCCGCCGCCGCCCCCACCGGACGCCCCGCGGCGCGGCGGCGTCGAGGACGAGGGAGGCGCCGAGGGCGTCGGCGGCGCGCCCGCGCCGCCCGCGGGCGCGCGCCCCGTGCGCAGAGCCTCTTCGAGCGCGTTCAGTCGTTCGACGATGCGGCCGAGCGGCGCGAGGCGGCGCATCTCGACGAGCTTCACCAGCCCGATCTCCAACTGGTAGCGCGGGTGCGCGCCCGAACTCAGGCGCGCCTCCGTGTCGGTCAGGCTGTGGAAGAAGCGCACGAGGTCGGACTCGGAGAAGTCTTTCACTTCGTCGCGCAGCGCGCGGCGCTCGGCCTCGGTCGCGTCCGCGAGCGCCGAGTCGCCCGCGACCTTGAAGACGAGCAGGTCGCGCAGGTGCGCGAGCAGGTCGCGGCAGAAGTTGCGCAACTCGTGGCCGCGCGCCGAAAGCTCCTCGACCACCGCGAGCGCGTCGGCCGGCTGCTCCTCGGCCACCGCGCGCATCACGCGCGAGAGCATCTCGGAGCCGGCTAACCCCAGCGCGGCCTCAACGTCCGACGCCTCGATCTTCCCCTCGCTGAAACTGATGACCTGGTCGAAGGCCGACTGCGCGTCGCGCATCGAGCCCTCGCCCGCGCGCGCCACCTCGCGCAGGGCGTCGTCCGAAACCTTTAACTTCTCGGCGTCGGCGATGAGCCGCAGGCGCTCGGCGATCCGGGACGCGGCGATGGTGCGAAACTCGAACTGCTGGCTGCGCGAAAGTATCGTCTCCGGCACCTTGTGCGCGTGCGTCGTCGCCATGATGAAGAGGACGCGCGGGGGCGGCTCCTCCAGAGTCTTCAGCAGCGCGTTGAAGGCCGAGCCGGAGAGCATGTGGACTTCGTCGATGATGAAGACCTTGTAGCGGTCGCGCGCGGGGCGTGTGCCGACGGTGTTGATGATGGCCTCGCGGACGTTGTCCACGCCCGTGTTCGAGGCGGCGTCGATCTCAAGCACGTCAATCGAGCGCCCCTCGGCGATCTCGCGGCAGGAGGGGCAGGCGTCCGCGTCGTTCGTGCGGCAGGGCGTCGGCGTCGGGCGGTCGGACTTGTGGCAGTTGACGGCCTTGGCTAAGAGGCGCGCCGTCGTCGTCTTCCCCACCCCGCGCGCGCCCGAGAAGAGGTAGGAGTGATGCAGGCGCTCGTGCTCGACGGCGTTCCTGAGCGTGCGCGTGATGTGCTCCTGCCCCGTGACCTCCTCGAAGGTCTGCGGGCGCCACTTGCGTGCGATGACTTGGTAGGTCACTGTTTTGAGTCTGAAGGGAGACCGGCTGCTTCAAGCACGGTCAGGGTTCTCGGCAATGCCGACCTGCTCGTCCTGTTTAATGACTTCCGCAATCTTCGCCGCGATTTTCTCAATGGGTGTTTCTGTCGCATCCAAGAACTGATACCTTCTCAGCGGAACAGGCAAAGCTGATAAATCAGAGTCTCTTACCAGAACGGGTAGGACGCGTGCCCCCTTCGTTGATGCGGCCCCTAGGGCCACGCCTAGTTCGAAAGAAGTCCACTGACTCGCTAGATAATTGGGGGAGATTACCAGCAGGAAATATCGGCTCTGCTCTAATGCGTCCCCAATCTTCTGCATAAAACTTTCGCCAACACGAAGCTCTCCGCTGTCATACCAAGCCTTTACGCCACGCGCTTCCAGAGCGCCAACCAAAGACTGCACGAAGAGAGCATCCTGATGACTATAAGACACGAACACGTCGTATTCAGCCATTGTCTTGCCTCGCCTTCTTGACGCGGGCGGCCAGTTGGTCGAAGTACTCATCGAGCTTGTTGATTTCCACGAGGGTGATGCGCTTCAGGAGCGCAGGCGTCCCCTCGTCGGTCATCAGCTCTTTGACGCCGAGCCCATATAATACTCCAACTATGCGCTGGCCCTGCCCCCAGACGGCACCAATCTCAAGCCAGATGTACGGACGCTTTACCGCCCAAGGGGTTAACAGGACGAGCAACTCTTGTGAGGCGCGCACGGCGGCGAGGATTCTATCCTCGAAGTCGTCGCCGTATTCCATAGCGGCCTCGTCCAGAAAATAGGTCGCGCCCTGCTCCTCTACCGCGCGCGCGATCTGACGCGCCACCCAAGTGTCCACCGAGGAGTGTGAGATGAACACCTGAAAAACCGGGTCAGGGCTGCTCACGAGGAGCCTCCTAATCTCCGGCAGTGGCGGCTGCCGTCTTCTCTAAGAGTTCGATGCGGTTGCCGAAGGGGTCGAAGAGGGAGAAGCGGTGGACGACGCCGGGGATGTCGGGCTCGTCCCTGGTGCGGACGTTGTGCCGTTCGAGGTAAGCCCTGACGCCGGCCGCGTCCGCCACCTCGAACGCGGGGTGGCGTTTCGACGGCGCGACCACGTCCTCGGCCCCGACGTGGAGCTGCACGTCGGCGACCGAGTACCAGAGGCCGCCGTTCTTCCTGAGAACTTCGGGCTTCTCAATCTCTTCGAGCCCGAGCAGCCGGCCGTAGAAGTCGCGCGCCTCGTCTTCAGTCCCGCGCGGGATGCTGACCTGGACGTGGTCGAAGCGTTTGAATTGTATCTTCATGGCAAAAAGAGAAAGAGTTGCCGCGCGCGGGACTTTGGCGGAACCTCTGGGCGGCGTCGTCGGATTGTGCTCCAACGCGGCGCGGTTCGGCAAGCCCGACATCGCGGCAACTCTCTCTAGATGTGGCCAGGCTCCGGACCGACCCGCAACACACGCCGCCGCCACTACCGTTGCTCCGTTCCCGGCCTGGCGGGGTTCGCGGGGCAAGCGTTGTGCGGAGCCCGAAGCCTGATAAGTTGTCAAGAAGCTGTCGGCGTTTCGGCGGTCAGCTTTCAGCTTTAGACTTTAACCCGCCGCGCGCGGGTTGGCAAACGCGGCGGGTGCGAGTTTGATGCCCCGCGCCTCTGCCGCGTTCCCCGGCTTCAAGTGCCGTTGAAGCCGGTGCGCAGGCGGCGGACGTTCGCGCCGGGGAATTGTCCCGTGGCCTTCACTTTCGCCAGCATCGCCTGAGCATCGGCGCGCGTCCGGCCGGCGTAGACGGCCATGAACCGCACGTCCTCGGCGACGCCCGTGTAGAAGAGGTCGGCCGGCTCCATGCAGCGCGAGGTGAAGACCTTGTGGCGCGGGAAGAGCGCCTGCGCCGCCGTGCGCTCCGCCTCCGGGATGAAGAGGTCACAGTCCCCGCCGCCGCTCGTGTCGCGCACGCTCTTGAGGATGACGGTGTAGAACTGCTCGCTCTCCCAGATGACCCCGTTGGGGGGCACGGCGAAGGGCAACTGGTACGGCTGGAATTCGACGGTCGTCCGGCAGCGCACGGTCGGGTCGCCGCAGACGGGCGCGAAGCGCGGTCGGCCGCGGCGCTGCGCCGACGCAACGCCGAACGCCAGCAGTCCGAGCAGGAGGACACACAGGAGTCTTGTTTTACGCATAGGGGTCGTCGAAGCTCCGTTCGGCGCAAGATGTTGACGGCAAGGCTTCCTGGCCGCGAAGACTTTACAACCCGCCCGCACGCCGCGGCAACCGGGTCAGTATCATCCGCCTGTCTCGGCGGATGATACTGACTGACTCTTTCCGCCTGACCGAGCCGGTCACTCAAACCGACATGAAGTCTGACCGACCCTGCACGCACGTCGGCGCTGCACGCTTCAGTCTCCCCAAAAATTTGAGCCCGCGCGCCGGGCGGGGGCGGGCACGAATTTTGCCACCGCGGAGCCGCCTCTCTCACAATCTGGTCGCGCCGCGCGACTTATTTGCGGCGCGTCTGTTCGAATAATGTCGGGAGTTTTGCCATGCGTTTAAATCGCTCCTCGGCGACAAAGCAACTCATCTCCCTCGCGCTGCTGTTCTCACTCTGCCTGCTACACGCGGGCGTGCGCCCCGCGAGGGCGCAGCTCCTCCCCGGGCTCACGCAGACCGTCACGCAGACGCTCTCGCAGACGACGCAGACGTTGACGCAGGCCGTCAAGGTCTCGCCCGACCTGCTCCGACTCGTCGCGGACGCGCCCGCCACGCGGCGCGTCCCCGTCGTCGTGCAGTCGAGCGGCCTCTGGGGCTTTACGCTCGACCTCTTACTTCAGACCCTCGGGGCGCGCACCACGCGCACCTACCAGAACTTCAACGTGCGCGCGTTGGACATCCCCGCGGGCCACGTCCTTCTCCTCGCGGCCAGCTCGCTCGTCTCCTTCGTCTCCGCAGACCGGTCCGTCCGTCTGCTCGGCCACCTCTCGGCCACGACCGGCGCCGACGCCGTGCGCGGAGAGCCGGGCACTCCTTCGGCGCTCGACGGCACGGGCGTCGGCATCGCCGTCATAGACTCCGGCGTCTACGCCGGCCACAAGTCTTTCCTCGACAAGTCGAGCCGCGCGCGCGTCGTCAGGAGCGTTGACTTCACTGGTGAGGGGACGACCTCCGACCCCTTCGGGCACGGCTCTCACGTGGCGGGCGTGGCGGCGGGCAACGGTCGCGTCTCGAACGGCGCGTACACGGGCGTCGCCCCGAACGCCAACGTCGTCAACCTGCGCGTGCTGGGCTCGCGCGGCACGGGCTCGGCCTCGGGGCTGCTCGCCGCGCTCGACTGGGTGCTGTCGAACCGCGCGGCCTACAACATCCGCGTCGTCAACCTCTCCCTGGGCACCGCGGCCGTTGACTCGTACCGCCACGACCCGCTCTGCCAGGCCGCGCGCAAGCTCGTCGATGCGGGGGTGGTCGTCGTGACCGCCGCGGGCAACGAGGGCAAGGACGCCGCGGGGCGTAAGGTCTACGGCCGCGTTCATTCGCCCGGCATCGAGCCCTCGGTCATCACCGTCGGCGCGGCGAACACCTTCGGCACCGACGCGCGCGGCGACGACACTGTGGCCACCTACAGCTCGCGCGGGCCGACGCGCGGCTACTGGACGGACGCGTTCGGCGCGAAGCACTACGACAACCTCGTCAAGCCCGAACTGGTCGCGCCGGGCAACAAGCTCGTCGCGGCCGAGTCGCCGAACAACCTGCTCGTCACACAGCACCCCGAACTCGACGCGGGCGTGAGCCGGCCGGAGTCGCGCCGCATGATGCGCCTGAGCGGCACCTCGATGGCGACGCCGGCGGTCGCGGGCGCGGCGGCGCTGATCTTGCAGGCCAACCCGCGGCTCACGCCGAATCTGGTCAAGGCGCTTCTGATGTACACGGCGCAGCCGCTCGCGGGCTTCAACTACTTCGAGCAGGGCATGGGCGGCCTCAACGTCGAGGGCGCGGTGCGACTGGCGTGGCTCGTCCGCACAGACCTCTCTCCGGCGACGGCGCTCGGCGCGCCGCTCCTCGTCTCCGCCGCGCCCGAGCCGCGGACGACCGTCGCCTTCCACACCTTCACGTGGTCGCGCGGCGTGCTCTTCAACCACACCTACGCGACCGGCCCCGACCTCGTCACGCGCTACCAGCAGGTCTACGGCCTCGGCCGCCTCTTCGGCGACGGCGTCATCACCGACGACGGCGTCATCGCGGGCGACGGCCGTATCACCGGCGACACGCTGCTCCGCGGCGACGACACAGACTGCATGGAGGCCCCGGCCGATTCGGAGTAAAGCAGTGGCAGTAGGCAGCAGCTCCGCGCGGCGGGCGTTGAGGGGTTAACACGACGTTCTCAACAGCAGAGCTTTTAAAATTAACACGACTTTCTTGAAATAGGTTCTTTCGACTGCCGACTGCCATCTGCCTCCTGCCCACTTTTCCTGCGGTAAGTTTTCCAATGATGCTCCCCGAACGAATAGGCATGGGTCTGTCGGAGGCCGCGCCCGATGCGAGCCGCGGGTTCCGCGTGCTCGTCATCGCGGTCGGCGCGTGCGTGGTCGCGCCCGCGGCGTGGCTCCTGCCGGCCGAGCGGCTCGACCTGCGCTTCGTGCTGCTGGCGCTCGTCACCGTCGCCGTCAGCTCGCGCGTCGCCGTCAGGATTCCGCACACGGCGGGGCGCATCACCGTCGCCGACACCTTCATCATGCTCGCGCTGCTGCTCTACGGCGGCGAGGCCGCGGCGCTCCTGGCCGTCGCCGAGGGCTTCTGCTCCTCGCTGCGCATCAGCCGCAAGGCGCTCACCGTTCTTTTCAACGGCGCGGTGATGGCCTGCTCGACCTACGCGACCGCGTGGGCGCTGCGCCTCGCTACGGGGCACCCCGAGGAGACGCTCGGCGCCGGCAACGCGGAGACGCTCGTCACGGCCGTCTGCCTCATGGGGCTCGTGCAGTATTTGACGAACTCGGGGCTCGTCGGCTTCGACAAGGCGCTCAAGCTCCGCGAGGGCTTCCGGCAGACGTGGCGCCGCTACTACCTCTGGACTTCCGTGACGTACTTCGCCGGCGCGGCGGCCGCCGGGGTGCTCGCGCGGCTCGTCGCGGGCTTCGGCTTCTACCCGGTCGCCGCGGCCGCGCCCGTCACGGCCATCGTCTACCTGACTTACCAGACGTATCTGAAGAGCGTCGAGACGGCCGCCGCGCAGGCCGCGATGGCCGAGCGCCACGTGCAGGAGCTGAACCGCTATCTGGCCGAGCAGGAGCGCATCAGCCGCGAGTTGGAGGAGAGCCGGGAGCACTTCCGCGCCGCCGCGCTGCACGACGCGCTGACGGGGCTGCCGAACCGCACGCTGCTGATGAACCACCTCAAGCTCGCCGTCGAGCACTCGAAGCGCCGCCCCGACTACCGCTTCGCCGCGCTCTTCCTCGACCTCGACCGCTTCAAGGTCATCAACGACAGCCTCGGGCACCTCGCGGGCGACCTGCTCCGCGGCTTGGGGTGCGAGTACGCGCAGGGCTACTTCTTCTCGCGCCCGCTCGACGCGGACGTGGCCGCGCGCTGGCTCGCGGACAGGCGTGAAGAGCAACGGGAGGCGGGCCACACCGTCCTGGCCTGAACGTCATAACAAAAAAGCGAAGGGGCCGGCGAGAACAGTCCTCGCCGGCCCCTTCGCTTTCGCCGCAACCGTTATCTGGCGGAGAGGGTGGGATTCGAACCCACGGTACGGTTCCCCGTACACAGCATTTCCAGTGCTGCCAGTTCAACCACTCCTGCACCTCTCCAAGAGGCGTGAACCGTTAACCGTCAACCGTGACAAGCAGAGCGTGCCCTCACT